>CAZSKA010000017.1:0-29942 GCA_964607315.1 uncultured Saprospiraceae bacterium
TCACTATACTACTAGGTTTTGTTTTATTACAGTCATTTGATAATTATGACTTGGTTGAAAAGTACTCTGAAGAGTATTCTATTAATCCAGAAGGGACGGTTGATATTTATAATAAGTACGGCCAAGTCACTATTAAAAACTGGGATAAACAGAGTGCTAAGATAGAAGTTACAGTTACTGTAGACGCTAAGAATGAAAAGAAAGCTCAAGAAGCAATGGATAGGATTTCAATTAACTTTTCGAACAATGATAATTATGTTTCGGCGAAAACAGAAATTGAAGCAGAAATTAACAAAAATGGATGGACGATAAGTTATGGCAATAGTTTTAAAATAGAGTATGTGGTTTATATGCCCATGAATACACACCTTAAAGTATTTAATAAATATGGAAATACGACTGTAGAGGCAATGGGCAGAACAGTAGATGCAGAGATCAAGTATGGAAATATTGACATGGATGATGTAAAAGGAGATGTGAAACTAATGTTAGGTTATGGAAATGCTCATTTGAAAAACATGAGAAATTTTGACTCTGAAATTAAGTATTCTAATTTGAATGCAGGTAAAGTAGCTAATTTATCAATGCTTTCTAAGTATTCAAAACTAGATTTCGATGAAATACAATTGGCTAACATTGAGTCAAAGTATGATACTTATAAAATAGGAAAGGTAGATAAGATCAATAATGTAGGGAAGTACGATAATTTCAGAATAAAGGAAATTGGACACTTAGATATGGATACAAAATATACTCAGATTGATCTTGATTATCTCCATAATGAGATGAAGGTTGAACAAAAGTACGGAGGAGTTAAAATTGGTGAACTTGGATCTGATGTGTCATTACTTGATTTTGATTTGAGATATACTCAGGTTGTTGTAAAGCGAATTAATACAGGATATACCTTGGATATGAAGGGAGAGCATACAGACTGTAAAGTTCATAATGATTTTCAAGTATCATATAAAAATGATGAAGATGAATGCTGTGATTTAGAAATGAAAGGGCATTATGGAAATGGAGCGACAAAGATCGTAGCGAGAATGGATTATGGGGGGCTTAGAATTAACTAATACAAAAAGAAACAACTAAGAATTGGTGCAAGTATAGGTTTGGGCAATAGACACAGTGTTCTGTTGCCCATTTTTATAGGACTTTATCAACTTCTAATGCAGCTTCTTTATCCCATGAGGGGAACCATTTGTTTAGACGTTCAATAGCTTTTTCTTTAACATCTTTATTGATGAAACTAGCTATGGTTACGAGACCAAAACTTAACATTCCTAGATCATCGGTATAGCCAAGAACGGGGGTGAGGTCTGGAATAAGATCGATAGGAGATACAAGATATCCAAGTGTTCCTACAATAATATTCTTTGCCCATGAGGGTGTTTCATCTCTTCTAAAAGCGTAAAATAATAAAAGACTGGTGTAAATAGCTTTAGAGCCTATTTTACCAGGTTTAATACGAATTAGCTTCAAATATTTTTTTGAAGAGAATTTGTTTTTATATTTATTTATGATGTCTTTCATTAATTATAAAGTTACATATATAACACTTTTTTACATTGCTTGAGTTCCATTCTTATAATTTCAGATATTAAAATTTAGAAATTACACAATTCCATCCTTTGATAAACAACAGTTTATGCTATAAAATTGTGCAAAAACCAATTAAAATACCTACCTTTGCAGCCCTAAATAAGGAATATAACAATTGTAACTACTATTCAATTGTTAATTAATCAATTAGAGAGAGAATATGAGTCATAAGCTACTTTATGTAACGCAGGAAATGAATCCTTACACAACGGTTTCAGAAATTTCAGATATAGTAAGACAGTTATCGCCAGCCATGAAAGACAAGGGGATGGATATTAGAATTTTGATGCCAAAATTTGGAAATATCAATGAAAGAAGACATAAACTTCATGAAGTGGTAAGATTGTCGGGAATGAACATTATTGTAGATGATGACGATTTTCCATTAATAATAAAAGTGGCGACATTAGCTCCATATAGATTACAAATTTATTTCCTTGATAACGAAGAATTTTTCAAGAGAAAGAGTGTATTTTTAGACGACGATGAAGTGGCATTTGAAGATAATGCAGAAAGAATGATTTTCTTTTGTAAGGGAGTGTTAGAAACATTGAAGAAATTTGGATGGGCGCCTGACATCATACATTGTCATGGTTGGATGACTTCACTTATTCCACTATACTTGAAGAAAGTATATAATAATGAACCGATTTTTGAAGACTCAAAGATTATATTTTCTGCTTTTGAAAATGAGACTGACGATAATTTTAAATCTAGGTTTTTAAGTAAAGCAACAATCAATGAGATGGACGAATCTGATTTATCAGATTATCTAGACAATGAAGATTTAAGCCTTAATAAAGGAGCAATGGCTTTTTCAGATGCAGTTGTTATAGGAAGCGAAGCATTAACAGATTTCGTTAATGCTAATGCAGGCGATAAGAAAGTTCTAGATTATCAATCTCAAGAACAATTAATAGACGCTTACATTGGTTTATATAACAGTATAGTAGAGACAGAAGAATAGTCTTTTACTCCTTTAAATTTTAAACAAGTATGAACGTAGTTAAGCGTTTTAAAACTATATTCCTTTCAGGATTAATATTTTTATTTATAGTTGCAACAAACTCTTGTAATGATCCTTCGAACATAGGGTCGGGATTACTAGATGAAGATTTACTAGAAGTTGAATTCACAGATACTTTCACAGTAGTTGCCAATACAGTTAATGGATTAGATAGTATATTGACATTTGATCAATTTACTACGACATTAGACTTGTTTGCAGGTCAGATTGATGATCCGTTTTTTGGAACGGTAACACATGATGCATATTTTTTGCCAGGTTTAGGAGCGACAGTTCCATCATTTTTTGATGAAGACAATCAGCAATTTGTAACAGTAGATTCTGTTGTTATGTTTGTTAGTATAGACTCGGCATTATACTATGGAGATACTAGTGCTTTTCATAATGTTGATGTATTTTTATTGGAAGATGAGGTGGATTTTGATGGGGAATATTACACCAATATGGATTTTCCAACACAGATGACACCTGTAGGACAAGATCTTCAATTTCAGGTAAGTTTTGATCCTTTTGACGCTTCTTTTGATGGAGATACTATTGTTGCAGAACCACTTATTAGGCTAAAACTTGATAATTCTCTAGGAGAAATGTTAGTGATGGATACATTAGCTGTTCAGACGGATACAACTCTAAGACAGATTATGCCTGGGTTTAAAATAGTAAATAGACCGGATGTAACAGGTGTTCTACCAATGAATTTAGGTACAAGGACCTTAGTAGACATACAAAATAAATTGATTGTTTATTATACAGATACTGTTCCCAAATTATATTCTTTCCCACTTGGTGGAGTGAGACATAATTCGGTACAAAGAGATCAGACAGGAACAGCTGTTGAAGAATCAATAAACAATCCATCAGATAACGAGGAATTAGTTTATGTTCAGGGGTATGGTGGAGCAGATGTGCGACTAGAATTTCCTACAGCGAGGTTTGAAGCATTAGGAGATGTGTTATTAAAGAAAGCTGAATTAGAGGTAACTATAGCGCCATTAGAAGGAGACGATGACGAGATTTTTCCTCCTATGCAATTACTTTTTATCGATAGTGAAGATCCAGACACTGGCGAAAGGGAAAGGATAATTGATTTAGTAAATGCATCTTTAGGGGCTACAATAGAATTAGGCTTTGGGGGCACCCTAACAGAAGAACTAGATGAAAATGGACAATTTGTAAGAAATTATTACACATATAATTTAACTAATTATTTCCAATCCTTGCTAGAGGAAAATACGGAGGAAACGGGTGTATTATATTTAGAGGCTGCGAGTCCTATTTTAATTATAGGTAGGAGTATTTTGTATGGGCCAGGTAGTGATACATTTCCTATGAAACTTAAATTAACTTATTCAATTCCAAATTAAAATACATGTGTGGAATCGTTGCTTATCTCGGAGATAAACAAGCATATGACATAATCATAGAAGGATTAAGAAGGCTAGAATATAGAGGATATGATAGTGCTGGTGTGGCACTCTTAAATGGAAATTTACAAATTTATAAGAAAAAAGGTAAGGTTGAAGATTTAGTCAATCATGCTGAAGGTAAAGATACAAATGCTTGCCTAGGTATAGGTCACACTAGATGGGCAACTCATGGAGAACCGAATGATAAGAATGCACATCCGCATTCTAGTAGCAAGGGAAGAATTGCAGTGGTTCATAATGGTATTATAGAGAATCATGGTACCTTAAAAAAGGCTTTACAAGCGCTAGGCCATGAATTCAAAAGTGATACGGATACTGAAGTACTTGCTCATTTGATAGAAGAATATCTAGAGACGGAAGGATTAGACTTAGAAAGTGCTGTCCAAAAAGCTCTTAGAAATGTAGTAGGTGCGTTTGCAATAGTGGTTTTAGATAGAGAAGACCCAGATATAATGATAGGTGCACGTAGATCTAGCCCATTGGTAGTAGGTTTAGGGGAGGATGAATATTTTATTGCATCAGATGCGACTCCAATAGTAAAGTATACAGATAAGGTTATTTATCTGAAAGATGATGAAATAGTTACTATTCGTAGACAAGGAGGATATTCTGTAAAAAATATCTCCAACGAGGTTCAAGAAGTGAGTATTAAAACTCTTGATTTAAAGATAGAAGAATTAGAAAAAGGTGGCTACGATCATTTTATGCTTAAAGAAATTTTCCAGCAGCCTGATACTATATTTGAGGCGATGCGTGGTAGAATAAATGCTAAGGAAGGGCATTTAAGAGTAGGAGGATTACAAGCTAATTTGAATAGAATTTTGAATGCTAGAAGGTTTGTGATTGTGGGATGTGGAACAAGTTGGCATTCTGGATTGATTGGCGAGTATTTGTTCGAGGAATTAGCTAGAATAAATGTGGAAGTTGAATATGCAAGTGAGTTTAGATATAGAAATCCTATTATCAATGAACAAGATGTAGTTATAGCTTTATCTCAATCTGGAGAAACTGCTGATACGATGTCTGCGCTCAAGCTTGCTAAGGAGAAGGGAGCATTAATTTATGGAATAGTAAATAATGTTGGTTCATCAATATCAAGAATGACAGATAGTGGTTCTTATATACATGCAGGACCAGAAATAGGTGTTGCTTCAACGAAAGCTTTTACATCACAAGTTACGGTGTTATCATTAATGGCTTTACATCTTGCTTATGTAAAAGGAACAATTGACAAAGATTATTATAGACGAATCCTTGTTGAATTAGAGAACATACCGAAGAAAGTACAAAAGGTACTAGAAGCTGATGATGAGATAAAAAAGATTGCAGAAGAAATACAACATGCTAACAACGCTTTATATTTAGGGCGAGGATTTAATTTTCCTGTTGCATTAGAAGGTGCGTTGAAGCTAAAGGAAATATCTTATGTGCATGCAGAAGGATATCCTGCTGCAGAAATGAAACATGGACCTATTGCATTAATTGATGAAAATATGCCGGTAGTAGTTATCGCAACAAATGTAAATAACTATGAAAAAGTACTTTCTAATGTGCAAGAAGTAATCGCAAGAAAAGGAAAAGTAATAGCAATTGTTTCTGAAGGTGATACAGAAATCAAAAAAATTGCGAACTTTACCATCGAATTACCCGTTACTGTAGATCCACTCACACCAATACTTTCAGTAATTCCACTTCAGTTATTAGCTTATCATATCGCTGTTTTAAGAGGATGTAATGTAGATCAGCCTAGAAATTTGGCGAAATCAGTAACAGTAGAATAAAAAAAAATTATGCAATATAATTCACAAAGAGAAGATCTTATAATTCCAGAATACGGAAGACACGTTCAGAAATTAGTTGAACATATAAAGACAATAGAGGACAGGGAGTTAAGACAAAAATTGGCTGAGGGATTAGTCAATATGATGTTAACAATCTCTTCAAATGAGAAGAAGAGTCAGGATTACTCTGACAAAATGTGGACTCATATGCTTAAAATAGCGAACTGGGAACTTGACGTAGATGTGCCAGAAGGTGTAGAGAAAACGAAACCAGCGCCAGTTGAAAAATCAAATAGAAAAGTTGATTATCCTAATCCAGTTAGGAAGTACAGACATTATGGAAAGTATATCCAAGATTTAATCGAGAAAGCACTCGAGATGGAGGAAGGAGAGAAAAAGCAAGAATTTGTTCGAATTATAGGTTCTTATATGAAGACTGCTTATAAACAATGGAATAAAGATTCATATGTCAATGATGATTCTGTTCAAGAAGATATTAAAATAATAACAAAAGGGCAACTGAGCCTTAGTGAAGATGCTTCATTTGATTATCTGAAATCATCAACTAGCTATAAGCCTAGGCAAAGACGAGGTGGACATAGAAATCAAGGTAGTAATAGTAACAACCGTAATAAAGGGAGAAACAAGAACTACAGAAAAAAGTCATATTAAAAATTTATTTAATATATTTGCTGTTAAGTCATAGTAGTTATGATTTAATTCAAATAAATATTAAAATAAATGAGCAATCACGCTTTCATTGTTGAAGGTGGTCATAAATTAAGTGGTTCACTTCAGCCTCAAGGTGCAAAAAATGAGGCTTTACAAATAATCAGCGCCGTTCTTCTTTCAGATGATGAAATTACCATTAAAAATGTCCCTGACATTCTTGATGTTAATAGATTGATTGCCTTATTAAAAGGACTAGGAGTAAAGGTTAATAAGATTGATAAATCTACTTATACATTTAAGTCTGACGACATTGATTTAGAATATTTTGCTAGTAAGGACTATCAGGCAACAGCCCAAAAAATCAGGGGTTCAGTTATGTTAATCGGTCCTTTATTAACTCGTTATAAAAAAGCATTTTTACCGAAACCAGGTGGTGATAAAATAGGAAGGAGACGTTTAGATACGCACTTTTTAGGATTCCAGAAATTAGGAGCTTCATTTCAGTTTGACGAGAAAGATGACACTTTCTATTTAGGTGCTGAAAAGCTAAAAGGCTGTTACATGTTGATGGATGAAATATCTGTTACAGGTACGGCGAATGTAATAATGGCTGCTGTTCTTGCAGAAGGTACTACTACTATTTACAATGCAGCTTGTGAACCTTATGTACAGCAATTATGTAGGATGCTGAATAGTATGGGAGCAAAGATCAGAGGTGTGGGAAGTAATTTACTTACCATAGAAGGAGTGCGTACCTTAGGTGGAACACATCATACGATATTACCTGACATGATTGAGATTGGTTCATTCATAGGTTTAGCAGCTATGACACAATCAGAAATAACAATCACGAATGCAGGTGTGAATCACTTAGGTATAATACCAGATACATTTAGAAAATTAGGAATCAAGTTAGAAATAAGAGGAGATGATATTCACGTTCCAGCTCAAGATTTATATGAAATTCAGTCATTCATTGATGGATCTATTTTGACAATTTATGATTCTCCATGGCCTGGATTAACTCCTGATTTGATTAGTATTTTATTGGTTGTAGCTACACAAGCTAGAGGGAGTATACTGATCCATCAAAAAATGTTTGAGAGTCGTTTATTCTTTGTAGATAAATTGATTGATATGGGTGCTCAGATTATATTATGTGACCCACATAGAGCGACAGTAATAGGGCTTGAACGCAAGACTCAGTTAAGAGGGATTACTATGAGTTCACCAGATATTCGAGCTGGAGTATCGCTTTTAATTGCTGCTTTATCAGCTTCTGGTACTTCGAAAATTAACAATATTCAGCAGATTGATAGAGGATATCAAAATATTGATAAACGTCTAAATGCATTAGGTGCGAAAATTACAAGGGTAGAAGAATAGGTGAAGCTCGTGAAAAAATATTGCGTAATATTAGTGATAGTGGGCGTTTCAGGTTTTAGTAGGACTAAAAAAAGTTTCTTTTTCAGGCTATTACCCGACGCTTTCTCAAAAAAAATAAAAAAACTAGCAGTTTAATGTGTTATCAAGCTTAATTTTAATGTTATAAATTAAAGATATTATCTTTATATCTTTGTGCGTAATGCTAAATTTAAGATTATGAGAATACTAATTACATTTGTTTTTTGTCTATTTACTATCCTTTCATTTGCAGATGGTATAGAGTTTTTTCATGGTACATATCAAGAAGCAATAGCAGAAGCTAAAATCCAAGAGAAAATAATTTTTGTTGACGCTTATACTACTTGGTGTGGTCCTTGCAAAAGAATGTCTAGTCAAGTTTTTACGCAAGACGAAGCTGGTAGTTTTTTCAATGAAAATTTCATCAATGTAAAAATTGATATGGAGAAGCCTAATGGTAGAGAGTTTGGATCGAATTATCCTGTCTCAGCTTATCCTACACTCTTTTTTCTAGATAGTAATGGGAAATTAATCCAAAAATCTGTAGGTGGTAAATCACTGGAAGCCCTTCTCGCTTTGGGCAACGATATAATTAATAAATTCGACTTCTCCGTAAAATACCGAGAAGCGTACGAAGCCGGCGATCGATCGTTTGAAAATACGATCGCCTACGTTGATGCTCTGAATAAATCCAATAAATCCTCACTTAAAATTGCTAATGAATTCTTACTTAAAAATAAAGACCTTTCTCCTAAACAAAAATCTGACTTTATTTTTGCAGCAGCGTCGGAAATCGATTCTCGCATTTTTGACCTTATGATAAAAGATAAATCAACTTATATATCTCAATTCGGTCAACAAGCTTTTGAAGATAAAGTACTTCTTGCAGCTAATAAAACTAGAAGAAAAGCATTGGAATTCGATTCTGCAGATCTTCTCGACCAAGCCATTAAAGCTGTGAAAAAACATCATAAAAATGCAGCAAAATCTTTTAATGCGGAATCTTTTATGATAAAAGCATTGAACGATGATGAAGTAGAGGATTATGTGAAATTTAGTAAAAAATACATTAAGACTTTAACTGCTAAAGAAGATAAAATTGACTGGGCTAAAACAGCAATGAACACCTACAAAAAAAATGAAAATGTACTTTTACTAATTGAAGAAACTTTGCAAAAACCACTTGAAGGTTCTATCGATAAAAATGAAATAACTCTTTTTACTAAAGTCTTACTTGCTCTAGAAAAAAACGATCAAGCATTAGCTTATGTAAAACAAAAAGAGACTATAGTTGAAGATGGAGCTACAAGAAAACACATTCTTAATTTAATTTCTTATATCGAAAAATTAAGTAGCTAAAATTAATAAATCACTTTACATATTATTCCCTCTTCTTCTTGCTTTTTGCTCTTGTTTCGCCCAACAAAGAACAGGAGTGAAATTTAGACAAGATTATAATTTAGATAAAGCAATTCAAGTTGCTCAAATAGAAGATAAAGTAATATTTATCGATACCTATGCGCCTTGGTGTGGGCCATGTAAAATCATGGATATTAATTTAAAAGATAAAAACCTTGGCGCCTTTTTTAATAAACATTTCATTAATGTCCGTATTGATATGGATGGACCTTATGGTCAAGATTTAAGAGAAAAATATAGTGTATTCTTCTTACCTACTATCTTAATACTCGACAAGCACGGTAATCCAAAATATGTAACTGAAGGACTTTTATCATCAGAAGAATTACTTTCCATAGGATCTTATCATCATAATGTAATTTATGATCCAGCTGCTTTAATGAACTCTACAGTTTCCTCTGATATTGCAACATACAAGGCACGTAAAGAAGTTGATGCAGATCCATTCGGACATAAAGGGACTTTTGAAAATCCATTTGAATCTAGTGAAAATGATGCCAAACCCAAGGAACTAGCTTTGGAATCGAAGAGATCTTCTGAATTTATACCTGATGCTGCTTCCGCACCAAATCAAGAATTACCTGAAACACCCAAAGAAACAATCCTTTATACAGCTAATGATCAATCAAAAAGCCCTGACTATTTATATAACTATACCTATCTGAAATTACAGTTACAAGATGGAACGCATTGGGCAGCTGCAAAAAAATATTTAAACACTCAGAGTGATTGGTCAACTCAAAAGAATATGCGATTTATTTTTGAATTTGTTCGTTCTTCTAATTCAAAAGAATTTCAACATATCATTGATAATCGAGAAAAGTATAATGAAATATTTACGAAAGAAATAGTAGATAAATCAATAGAGATTCTTGTTAATCAGGATCTTTATCAAAGACATCCCAGGCCAACTAAAGATGAAGTGTTAAAGCTATTTAGTTATAAGCAAGATGAAAATGCTGAAAAGCACAGTTATGGATATTTGCTAAAGAGATTTGAAGAAGAAGAGAATTATCAAGAATATGTCACAATTGCATATCAATATTTGACTAAGTATGATGATAAGAATATTTCTTTAATTAGGAATATTGCCCTTTTTTACGAAGATTCTAATCAAGATGTTCCTCTTGAAGAAGTAATTGAATACACAAAAGCTGCAATTGAAAAACAAGGTGATACTAGTCATGAATTGTATGATGCTCTTGCTAACTTGTATTTTGTAGCAAAAAATAAACGAAAAGCTATTCTTACAATCAAAAAGGCTAGAGAGTTAGCAATACAAAATAATGCAGATACTTATTCTATAGATAATTTATACAGAAGAATTAAGGAATTATAGAAATTCAAGCTAATAAGACAACACTTCCCTAATTACCCAAATCTTCCCTAAGTTCTTGTAAAACAGATTCGCTCATAGGCTTACTTATGAAATTCTGAATATTTGGGTTGGTTTTAGCTTTTGATATATCTAAGGGATTAATGGAAGAAGAGAAAATATAAAGCATAGGCTTTTTACTTACCATTACTTTATCATATTCTTCTAAAAATTCCCACCCATCCATAACAGGCATATTTAAGTCCAATAGAATGATTTCTGGAAGGCTTTTTTCGTCCTTTTTTCCAATTTTATTCAGTCCATCTAATGCCAACTGACCATTTTTATATATCAGAAAGGATTCACAAAAATTTGTATTTTCCATTATTTTTTTTGCACCATAGATACTAATTGGATCATCATCTATTATACAAACCTTTTTAATAGGATTCATGATTTAAAATAGATTTTGAATGTTGACCCTTCATCTACTTGACTTGTCACTTCTACCTTTCCTCCCATGGCATCAATCTGATTTTTGGAAATGAATAAACCTATTCCCTTGGCATTGTCTACCCGGTGAAAAGTTTTATACATGCCAAATAATTTTTTGCCATATTTCTCTAAATTAATACCTAAGCCATTATCTTCTATGTTTAGAATGATGTATTTTTCTGCTTTTTCACTGGAAATTTTTAAGAACGAATCTTTTTCCGTAGAACGATATTTTATACCATTTGAAACAAAGTTGTACAATATACTTTCTATGTATGCATTAACTCCTTTTACTTCAAGATTTTCATCTGTCTCATTTATTAATGTTACTCCAACTTCTTTTGCTTCTATTTCAAAATTCTCCATCACTTGATTTACTGCTTTAGATAAATCTACAGAAGTAATCAAGTCATTTGTATTAATATTAATGGAAACAATTTCTTGTAAGTAAGCAATGGTTTCTGTCAGATTGTCTGAACTTTTTGAAAGTAACCGAACATGTTCACTGATGCTATCATTAAGGTTCTCTCTTTGTATTAGACCTGATAATAAACCGATATTACTTGAATGAGAGCGAAGGTTATGCGAAACAATGTAAGCGAAATTTTTTAATCTCTCATTCTGATCCTGGGTAACACGTAACATTTCTTCTAGTTCAGCCTCTCTCTCCTTTAATTCTGAGATATCAGTGTGAGCACCTAGCATACGTTTCGGTGTACCATCTTCAGCTCTTATAGCTATACCTCTACACCTAATCCATACAGTTTGTCCTTTTTTGTGTTTGTATCTAACAATTTGATCGTATTTCACATTGGAATCTGCAAGATGTGCTCCTACTTGTTCTTTTGCTAACTCTAAATCTTCAGGAAAAATGATATGTTGCCAAGCTGATGCTTTATGTGGCATTTCTTTTGGGTTATAACCCAAAGTAATCCAAAACTTATCATTCATCCATTCTTCTTCCATTTTCTCCAAATCCCAATACCACAACCCATCTAGTGCAGAATTTTGGATAAATTCAAAAACTCCTGAATCGTCTCGAATTAAATCATATAGTTCATCTTTAAGATAACTCATTGTAAATTAAATAGTTTCGCTTAATTTGTTTGCCGCAAGTTATATTATTAGTGCCTTAAAAGCTAGTTTTGGCACAAAAAATGTATAGTTCTTAACATTTGTATACTCAATAACACATCAATTTGAGCAACAAAATGCAATAAATAGGACAATTAAATTGTACGAGTGTAAAATTCTTTAACAACAAGATGCAGCATCGCCATTTTCGTTAGTTGTAAAAGGCATGTTTCCACCACACCCTTCAAAGATACCGTAATGTGTATCCCATGTACCATAAAAATCAAAGTACTGATTGAACCTTGTATCATGCAGCATTTTATAACTATTTCCACATACAGGCATTACTTTTCCTTTTGGAAAGTAATGATGGTCATCTAGTTTGAAACCATCAGGAGCTTCCTTGATTCCACCCTTGTACAATACTGCTTGTCCATAATCTTCACAATCTGACTCTAGCCCCTCTATTTTCATCAATCTATACGTTACAGAATAGAACTTGATATCTCCTAATAACTCCTGAATTTGTTCGTTTTCAATTCCAATCGGATTATCGCTATAGGCTCTAGGATCGGTGAATCCTGCTTGCTTAGAGAAATTTAGAAAATCATTCCAATATAGAGCTCCACTTAAACATTCCCCCCAAAGTATAGGATCATTTTGGAGTGCAACTGGTACTCTTCTATCACTGTAAATATCAGAGAAATACATTTCTCCTCCTGGCTTCAATAATCTATACGCATCATTCAAAACTTTTTGCTTATCAGATGCTAAGTTTATAACACAATTCGAGATGATCAAATCAAATGTACCTTCCTCTAATCCAAGAGCATCAAGTGATTCTATATTGCCCTGAATAAATTCAACATTTGAAGTCTTATAACCAAATTTTTCTGTATGATAATCAATGTTCTTTCTAGCAACATTAATCTGCTCGTTAGTCATATCAACACCAACAACCTTTCCTGATTCTCCTACAAGTCTTGAAGCGATAAAACAATCACGTCCACTTCCTGATCCAAGGTCTAAAATTTTAAGGCCTTTTACTGCAGAAGGGATAGTCAAACCACAGCCGTAATATTTATCTTTTACTTCATCAGATATTTCACTTAATACATCAATAATGTATTGAGGAGGTCTTACTAAAGTACAACATGCATCTGTTTTTAAATCATCAGATGATTGAAGTGTTTTACCATAATATTCCTTTACTTCTTCGTGCAATTCGCTCATTAAAATAGTTTTAGTATTAGATATTAGTTTGAAATTAATCTCAAAATTAAAATTTTAATACCATTTTATAGTTAAAAAGGTATTTTTCAATTACTTAAATAATAGTTTTAAATGGGTTTATTTAATATAGGTCTATTGTCCATCTCCCTTAGGAAAGGCCAGAACTCCGCTGCTATATTCTGATCCAAAAGTTTTTACACAAGAATAAACTTGCGATAAAGCAGCTAAAACTTGTTCGGCTGTTTGTTCTTTTAATGGGTGAATATATGCAGCCCAGAGGATTCCATCTGTAATAGCATATCTAGCATCCAAAGCTGTGTGAAAATTTGCCTCAAGACACTTCATGTATTCATCTTCAGATAAATTTACTATTTCATCTATAGGTGAAATAATTCGCATTCTATTGTTGTATTCATCTGTCAAACAGATAAATAGAGTAGAGTCAATTATAAATTGCCAAGCCCCATTTTCACCTTCTATTTCATCTGCTAAAGTGTTGAACATAGAGTTTAATTTACTATTGTTCATGCTTTGAGCAAAACTAGATGTGAATGTAAGTGCTAGTATAAGTGATAAAAATAATGTGCGCATATCTTAAGTTATTTAGTGCTATTTTAAATAGTAAGCTACATCAATTTGTTCATTCTGACATGCAAGTCTTCATTATTATTAACTAAAATGTCAAATGGATAATAAAAATGGCACAATGTGAGTGTTTGGTATACTATTTTTCTCCTATTAGAATGTACTGATAATCTAGGAGATTGTCATTTGACTCTTTTATTTTAAATCCTACTTTCTTAAAATCATTTTCTAATTCAAAAAGTGGGATTCTATTCTCTGTTGGAGAAGCATCAATGGGTAAGGATTTTCTTTTGAAATCAACAATCATAATTTGACCATTCTCAGGTAATAAATCATATAAATGACTCAAGTAATTCAATCTATCATCAATAAATCCAATAGTGTTGATTATGAGAGCAATATCAATTTCGTCTTTTTTAAGCTTTGAGTCTTTCGGCAATGCGAGCCTTGTTTCTAGATGATCCCTGTGAATTTCGTCCAAATTTAGCTTGAAGTCGTTGATGATTTCTAACATTTGGGGATTGATATCTACAGCAATAACATTCGCATCTCTAAATAATAGTCTAAAAGAAAAGAATCCTGTACCTGCACCAATGTCAGCAACTGTTTTACCTTCTATATTACCTAATAAATCTAGTACTTTTCCTGGTCTTTGCCACACATCTCTACCTTTATTAGGTTTGAATGCATCATCGATTTCCTCTAGGGTGAGGTTGTCATTTTGTTCAATCTGAGTATCTGCATGAACCGGAGAAGGAATCTTGACATCCTTGCAACTAATATAAGTTAGTAAAAAAGTTATGAAGAGTAGATATAATGATGTTTTCATTGAAGTTGATTTCCTTTTCCAAAAGTAAATGATTATTCATCGGTATCAATATAACATAACAGTATATTTTTCATTCTGGTTTATTTTACCTTTGTGGCATGGCAAGAAGAAAATTAAAGAAATTTGATGAAGTCCGTTCCTTTGGGAATGTTTATGAAAACTTCCATCCTATGATTCCGGAACTCAGAGGGGAAAATGGAGAATTGGTTGAAATGAAAGGGCAGTGGGCGAAGAAGCATTTTGGCAACGATAATAAAATCACTCTTGAATTAGCATGTGGACGTGGTGAATATACGTTACAACTTGCTCGTAAATATCCTAATAGAAATTTTATAGGCGTTGACATAAAAGGTGCCAGAATTCATCAAGGAGCAACTATAGCAATAGACGAAGGATTGGATAATGTCGCTTTTCTTCGAATGAAAATAGAAAAGATTGCAAATTTCTTTGAGCAAGGAGAGGTTGAAGAAATATGGATTACATTTCCAGACCCTTTCTTAAGAGATGGTAAAGCAAATAGGCGCCTTACTTCACCTAGATTTTTAGATACTTACAGAACTTTTATAGCGGAGAACGGAATAATCCAATTGAAAACCGATAGCGACGAATTGTATGAATACACTAAAGAAACTTTGGGGGTAACCCCATTCATAAAAGTACATTACGATAATGATGATATCTATGCTAATAAACTAGATTACCAAGATTTAGCTTTTAAAACCTATTACGAAAAAATGCACTTAGAAAATGAAAAAACTATAAAATATATCCGATTTACGATGGATCCGCTACCTCAAGATTAGTATCGTTTTGCATCTTTTTATCATCTTTTGTTCGCTTCAAGAAATATTTTCTGTAAAATAATATAATCATGAAAACGCCTACGGAAATAGCAGCATCAGCGACATTGAAAATAGGTCTAAAGAATTCAAAATATTCACCACCTTTCAAAGGAACCCAAGCTGGGAAATGGCCTTTAATCATAGGGAAATAGAACATGTCCACAACATTACCTTGAAGAAATGGTGCATAACCACCTCCATCAGGAAAAAGTGTAGCAATTTTGCCATGTGCACTGTTGTCGAAGATTAGCCCGAAATAAATACTATCTAATATATTTCCTATTGCACCCGCTATAATAAGTGAAAAGGCAGCTATAAATCCTTTCGACTGTTTTGATTTAATAAGTTCTCTAATAAAGTAAATAAGGAAAACGGACATAAGGATTCTGAAAATACTCAGAATGTATTTCCCAATCACGCCTCCAAATTTCCATCCAAAAGCCATTCCAGGATTCTCTATGAACTTAATTTGCGCCCATTCTTGACCAAAAATCAATATGCTTTCGCTATAATGAAAATGGGTTTTGACATAGATTTTAACTACTTGGTCAATGACTAAGATTCCTAGTACAATTAATATTGCTAAATGAGCTCTCTTCACGATTCTTTCATTTTAAAATGCAAAAGTAATACTTTGAATAGGATGTTAATGTGTCTTTTATACCAATTATGTAAATATATCTGCGAAAATGAACGATTTGTACCATTAGAAAAGTTAACTTTGCCCTGTTTTTCTTAGAATGCATTCATCTAACTTGCAATTGGAATCAGAATGAAAACGCTACACAATAAAGTAGACAAACGTCTACTAAAAGAACGGTTATTACAAAGCGACGAAAAGCGAATTACGCTTTCTTTCTATCAATACGCGAAAATACCTAATCCTGTATTATTTCGAGATCACCTTTTCAGTTTACTGATGGAAGATGATGTGTACGGCAGAATATATGTCGCACGCGAAGGAATAAATGGACAAATCTCTGTCCCTAATAATAAGTATGATAATTTTATAGAGCATCTTTATTCTATTGATTTCTTAAAGGATATTCGATTGAATATTGCGATAGAAGACGATGGAAAATCATTCTATAAATTAACGATTAAGGTAAAGGACAAAATTGTTGCTGACGGATTGAATGATGAAACATTTGATGTGACAGATAAGGGGAAACATCTTTCAGCAAAGGAGTTCAATGAATTGACGGAAAAGGAGAAAACGGTAGTGATCGATATGCGAAATCACTATGAAAGTGAAGTGGGACATTTCGAAAATGCTATAAAACCAGACGTGGAAACGTTTCGTGAAGCGCTTCCAGTTGTTGTCAAAATATTAGAAGAAAAGAAAGATCATGATATCATCATGTATTGTACAGGTGGTATTCGTTGTGAAAAAGCTTCTGCTTATTTAAAGCATAATGGATTTGAGAAAGTGTATCAGGTAGAAGGAGGAATTATAGAATATACACGACAAGTGAAGGCGGAAGATTTGGATAATAAATTTATTGGCAAGAATTTTGTATTTGATGATAGGTTAGGAGAGCGGATTAGTGAAGATGTTATTGCAAGATGTCACCAATGTGGAGATGTATGTGATGACCATACGAATTGTGCGAATGATGCTTGTCATATTCTTTTTATACAGTGCAAGGCTTGCGCCCAAAAATATGAAAGTTGTTGTTCAGTAAAATGTGCAGATTTTAATAAATTAGATGTAGAAAAGAGAACTGAACTAAGAAAAACGATAGAATTTAACGGAACAAAATTTGGAAAAGGTCGTTATAAGGCACATCGAAAAGATGAAGCGTTGGTAGTCGATTAGGAATATTTGGGATGGAGTATAATAAGAGAGATTACGCAGCGTTGTTAATTAGATGCATGTCATTATGGGAGCGAGTGACAGCCAAAACGGAACATATTACCTACTTACCTATGCCTAAAAAATTAATTGGGATTTTACTATTGATGGTATCTTATACCTATGCTTCTGGCACATGTGTTTTTCCATCTTTAGGTTCAGGTACATCATGTAATGATCCATTGCCTTTATGTTCTAATGTTTCTAGTACTTTACCTGATCAGTCTATTTTTGATACCTTTCCAAGTCTTTGTGCTACAGGCTCTTTAGAGAATCCTGTATGGTATCAATTCATTGCTTGTGAGCCTACAGTTACCATTGAAATTATTCCTGGAACTTGTTCTCTAGCTGGAATTGGTGGAACGGGAATTCAAGGTACAATTAATGAAGATTGTAATGCTGCTTCTTCACTTGACTGTAATGATAATCCGAATACCGACCCTTTCATATTAACTTCTTCTTCTTTCATAGTAGGGAATACTTATTTTTTAGTTTTAGATGGTTTTGGTACTTCCATATGTGATTATGATATCAATATTATACAAGGGATTAGTACCTTAGAAGTAGGACCAGGTAATGGAGTAAATGAAATAACGGCATCTGGATTTGAAACTTGTAATGAAGAAGGGGATGAATTTTCATTTTGTGTTAATGATTGTTTCGCTACATCAGATGACTGTGTGCTTCCTACTTTATTGAATAGTAATCTATTCTGTTATGAATGGACGTTTGATCCACCAATTGTAAACATTACTTCATCCAATCCTAATCTTTCTTGTATTACGGTTGAATTTTTACAAGAAGGAACGACGACTGTAAGTGTAGAAAGATTTATTAATCCTGTATTAGAAGCGTGTTCTACAGGAGCTTGTGTAGATCCTAATCCTATTGATGTTACTGTTAATTTCTTAGATACATTGATTAATCCTAAGACAATTATTTGCCCTGGAGATCAAGTAGACATTTGTGGAAATCCAGTAGGAATTGATGGTGTGTATGAATGTCTTGATGATGTGAATTGTGTGTTGACTATTGATACGATAGAATTTGCAATTCCAGACCTGCAAGATTTAGGTGTGATGTTTTTATGCCCAAGTGAATGCTTCACTTTTCAAGGAGTAGATTATTGTGATAGAGATGTATTTGTAGTGACCGACACGGCAGATTGTGGAATTTCATATCAGTTTTCATTAGAAGATGGATTTATTAATATTCAAGAACCTACCTATCCAATTTTAGATTGTAGTGGAACATGTCCATTTGTCAATATGGCTGTTACTACTACTTATGAAGAACAACTTTCTTACTGCTTTATTGATCCTGATGGCTTAAAAATATCGGTAGATGTGTTCACTGAAGTATGTATACCAGGAGAATATTCCTTTACGGTCTTCCATCCTAGTTTTCCTAATACTTGTTTAGAGACTATTAATTTCACTATAGAAATGGATGATATACCGCCTGCGTTTGATTTACAAGCGGGTGTACTAACTTGTTCTGAGAAAGAAGCAGACTTAAATTTTATAGAAATAGATGACATTGTCGATTTTGAGTGGAGTGGACCTGGAATTCAAGATGCAACTAGTATTAATGCCTTTGCAACACTTCCCGGCATGTATTATTTTGAAGGAGTCGGTTCGAATGGATGTATAGGAATAGATTCTATAGAAGTAATGGAAGATCTTATTCCTGCAGATATTGATATAGACTTTGACAACCTGACTTGCGATGTGGCAATGACAACCTTGACAATCATAACTGATGATATAGAAATAGACTCTGTTATATGGACTGGAATTGGCGACTTTATATCTAGAGAATTACAACCAGGTATAGTTGACACAGGTACTTATATAGCGAATATTTTTGCATCAAATGGCTGTGATTATACAGAAATAATTAAGATCTTAGGATCCTTTGAAGCACCAGAATTTGATATTTCACAAGCGGATTTTTGGGTTTGCGATACAGAGTCGATTAATCTCTCTAGTATAATTAATTTTGGAGATGATGTAACTTATAGATGGTTTACTGAAGACGGAGAAATACTGTCTGATGAAACTGAAAGCGAGATTACCGTAGGAAGTATTGCTACCTATTTCTTAGAAGTTAGAGATGGTTTGAATGGATGTACAGATGTTGATACTTTTTCTGTCATGACAGATCCTAATATTCCAAGTGATGTCGAAATAATCGTAACACAGCCTTCATGTTTTGGAATTGATGATGGTATGATAGAAATTTTAGGTGTATCAGGAGGGACGGAACCTTTTACTTTTATGCTTAATGGTTTCGCAACTACTGAATTTGTTATTACAGACCTGGAACCTGGAACCTATGATTTCACCTTGATTGATAATAATGAATGCACGCTTGAAAGAACATACGAATTAGTTTATCCTGATGAATTGTTAGCAGAATTAGACGGTCCTGAAACAGCTATCTATAATGAATTTATCACCATAACTACTATTTATAATGATACATTAATTGATGTTGATGTAATAAATTGGTTTAACTCTGCTGGAGAGTTTTTAGGAATAGGAGATGAATTAAGTTATCAATTTCAGATGACTGAAACATTTACAATGGAGATGGTTGACGTGAATGGATGTTCTATAACTAGAACGATAACAATAAGAAGTGATGAAGATTTTGATTATTATGTACCAAATATCTTTTCACCAGATAATAATGGGGTAAACGATTTTTTCAGAATATATTCACAAAACGCTCCTGGTGAAATCCAATCCTTTAATATTTATGATAGATGGGGAAATAGAGTTTACCAGTTAAACGGAACAGTTAGCCTACCTAATGATGACGATACATGGGGATGGGATGGAAGAGCAAATGGCAGGAATGTTGCTACAGGAGTCTATGTATTTCATGCAGTCGTTGAAACATTGGGCGTACAAAAAGAATTAAAAGGAAGCATCACGCTTGTCAGATAGTGGAACAAAAACCAAGCATCTTATTTGGAATCCTTAATTGGGGACTAGGACATGCCTCAAGATCAATTCCCATTATCAAATATTTACAATCAAAAGGATATAAACTTATAATTTGCAGTGATGGTAATGTCATAGAGTTCATGAAGAAAGAAATTCATGATGTCGTTTTTGAGGAATTGCCAGCTTATAATATGCATTATAGATTTAATTCCATGGGACTTAATATGATTGTCCAATCTCCTAAGCTCTTATGTACATACATACGAGAAAAAGCAGTGTTCAGAAACTTAGAAAAAAAATACAATCCTGCCTTTTGTATCTCTGATAATCGTTTCGGATGTGTAGCTAAACATGTTCCGAATTACTTTATAAGTCATCAATGGAATATTCTTAATGCTTCACAAAAGAAGCATCCTATTGCTTCTAGATTGAATCAGTTTTATATTCGTAAATTCAACGCACTTCTCATACCGGATGATCCTGTTTTGAATTTGACTGGGATTCTTACCACTGATATAAGTCAAAAATTTCATGCCATGGGAATTCTTAGTCGATTTAGAAAAGAAGATAATAAACAACTAAGTAAGCATAGTTATCAAGCATTGCTAATACTTTCTGGTCCTGAACCAAGAAGGACGAGTTTGGAGAATAAATTTTGCACTTATTTCAAGGAACAAAAAGATCAACGATTTGCATTAATAAGAGGGACAAATAATCCAGCTAGTGTTGAGATATCCGATAATGTAGATGTCTTTAATATTGTCGATAAAGACAAGATATTAGAATTGATAAATTTATCGGAAGTAACTATAAGCAGATCGGGTTATTCTTCAGTAATGGATTTTTTAGCTCTCGATCTTAAGCGAGTTTTATTCGTGCCCACCTCTGGTCAGACAGAACAAGAATATCTTGCAAATAGATTGCGTATTTTCCATGGGTATGAGAGTATTTCGGAAAAGGAATGTACAGTCCATCAAATCCATAAAGTTCTGAATTCTATTAGAGAAATTGAATCTACAGAACGGACAAAAGTCGATATCCTATCTACTTTGTTTCACCAAACGATTGATAGTATTTGCGAAAAACACTAGCCTATTTTTTTAAATTTGTGCTAAAGTATTTTAGCTTATTTGGAAGAGAAATAACTGTGTATTTTATTTAAACCTTCATCCCGATAAACATCGATTTCCTTCATTTTATTAAATAAATCCTCGTCGTAATATTCTACTTTAGACTTTAAATTTAATCCGTGTTTTTTGTTGATATGCTCAACTAGTGAAGGAAATTCCTTAGTAAAATTTGAACTATTAATTAGATGAAAATTATATTTATTTCGTTCGATTAACTCCAGCATCGCAAGATAATAATCAATATAAGCATTCTTGACTGAATTTTGTAAATCCGCAAGAGACTTGTTGAATTTTCTCAGTGCAAACATCTTTGCAAATCCTTTTTTAGAAAGATAGATTTTTTTTACCCCATGTCGAGTAATAGAATCGATGATTTGTTCTACAGGTCGATAAATCACAGTAATGCAGGAGCTCTCTGAAACAAAAGATATCTCCTTTTGCCATTGTTTTGGGTGCAAAAAACATGGAAAGAAACCGATTGTATTTTCCTTAGTATCTCTTAATTCGTGGAACAGGTTTGTGTTTTTTTTCTTTGGGCTTAAGCCCAAAAAAGCTAAGCGCTCATCCCAGTCAATAGAGGCGTCAGGAAGAAAATCAGAACACCAAGTTTCATTCTCGGCTTCAAAACCATCTGACACCATACGAACACCAGACCTGAAAAACCCACAAATTAGAATATTCAAATTATCTGCTTCTTATAAAATCCCTATCTCGCTTTCAGGAATCATTGCAACTTTCTTTTCAGACGTCTTAGAAAAAATATCAATTCCTCCATTTTCTAGTCTTAGTACTCCACGAGGGCATACCGCACTACAAACACCACATCCTACACAAGAAGCTCTTACTATATTTTGACCTTTCTGCGCGTACGAACGAACATCAATTCCCATCTCACAATAAGTAGAACAGTTACCACAAGAAATACATTGACTTCCATTTGTCGTAATTCTAAATTTAGAAAGTAATTTCTGTTGTACACCCATCAAAGCAGCCATAGGACATCCAAATCGACACCATACTCTATTACCTAATAATGGATAAAATCCTACACCTATAATACCAGAAAATACAGCTCCTATGTACATTCCATAGATAGAACGGAATGAATAATTTGATAAAAAGAATGCATTACTACTTCCAGAAATCCAATTAATAATTAGCAAAACAGCAAAAAGTGAAACGGCACCTATTATGATATAAGTCGTCTTCTCCTTGTATTCCTCATCATTCTTATCCTGTAGGAAATAATATAATCCTGCTAATCCAAAAAGGAACACCGAAGTAATTATAGTAAAGCTTGTTCTATTAAGCCAAAAAGTATCTTTATTTGGTAAATATCCATAGACTATAGCAATGGTCATGACAAATGAAAATAACAATACAGCATGTATCATCCATCGTTCTATTTTCCATGCATTCATAGATTTATCTGATAAATGTCTATATGGATCACCTGCAGTTTCAGCTAATCCTCCACATCCACAAACCCAACTACAATACCATCTCTTTCCATACTTATAGGTAAGATATGGAGATATAACGAAGATCATACTAAAACCAAGAAATAAGAAAAAGTATCCTAAGAATCCTGCTTTACTCATATTGACTATCTGATATTCTGCAAAGAAATCATAGTTCAATGGCCACATGTTTTTCATATCCTTGCCAAAATAATTCGTTGCCGTTTCAGGATTCAAGATCTCTAAAATCTCTGGAATTAAATAAGCTAAAAATAGTTGGAAGAAGATAATAGATATAGTACGTAAAACATGATACTTATTATGTCTGTACTTCATGATAAACTTCATCCCAAATGCTATAATTGCAAATGTATATAGAGTTCCATATACAAACCATTGAGAGGCAGGTTTCCCTTTCATTGCCATAGATAATGGATCGAAAAATCCCACTAGTCCTCCATTTGCTGCTCCATCTTTTCCAAGTCCAAGCCATTCTGCTTTTAGGTATAAACACACATAGAAACCTGTAATCAAAATCCCAGCAGCCCATCCTAGAACGCCTCTATTAACAGTTCCACTAAAGAAATTTCCATGATTTTTTATTCCTGCTGGCTGAGACATATATCTTCTAATACTGAAGATTAATATCCCTGAAAACATTAGAGCAAATGAGCCATATAACCAAAGACTTGGGTTCGGTAGATTTACTCCTGCCCAAGAAATTAACATGGCTAATAGACCTAGTGAACCTATAGCAGCTCCTAATTTTTCTATTCCGTCATTAAATGGTGGTTTGTCGCTTGATATCGCTGTATATACTGTTGACATGTTTTGTTCTTTTTAAGCTTTTTGTAAAAATTTAAATACCCTGTTCCAACTTCTTGATTCACTAGAACGCACATTTGCCCCAGTCTTCTTATTGTACATAGAAATAATTTCATCTGAGTACGTCGCATAGAATTCAGGATCAAATTCTGCAAGTTTTAATTGACTTAGTACCGTTTTCATATCGGTTTTGTCACGTAACCACTTTTCACATACTTCATGTCTGTAGCGAACGCCCATTAAATTAAAACCAACTACCTCATTCGTATTTTTATCATAAACAATACGGACAGCTTTGTTGCCGTCACTATGTTCCCAGTATAAGGCTTCATGATGTTCAGGTGGTCGACCTGATACGGCTCCATATACTTGATATTCTATATCCATAAACTTAGCTGAATTAAACCAAATTCCTGGATCATAAGCTTTTTTCTTACCCATTATATTGAAAGCACAAATCTCACCCATCATCCGACCAGTATACCATATTGCTTCTATTGGACGTCTTCCTTCTCTCACATCTGATTGTTGCGCACAATCTCCCACAGCATAAACATCTTTTATGTTAGTTTCTAAATATTCGTTTACTTTGATACCTCTTTCTACCTCTAGCTCTGTGTCTTTTAGCCAACGCACATTAGGATGAACACCTGCTGTTAAACCCACAAATCCACACTCTATTGTTTCTCCAGTGTTCGTTACAACAGCTTTACATTTTCCAGTACCATCATCTATGATCTCCTTCAACTCCGTTTCTAACCTAAGGTCGATTCCATTTTTAACGATTTCTCGACTTACCATTACACTTTCTTCATGTGGAAGAACTGCATTCCAGTAATTCGATTCTCTAACTAAAAAAGTAACAGGGATGTGGCGACTGTGAAACATTTCTGCCATCTCTATTCCTATCAATCCACCACCAACAATGACAGCTCTTTTGAGGCCCTTGCTGTATTCTTCCATACGCTCTAAGTCTTGGTAAAAATACATTCCACCCACACCTTTTAAATCTTGTCCGGGCCATCCGAATTTATTTGGGTTCGAACCCAAAGCCAATACTAATTTATCATAAGTTATTGACTCTCCCTTTGAAGAATGTAGCGTCTTTGATTTGAAATCGATAGTAGAAACATGAGCTTTTACAAGATCTATTCGATTTTTACTCCAAAAATAATCTTCATAAGGTTTAGTTTCTTTGTAACCCATATGTCCCATGTAAATATACATTAGAGCTGTTCTGGAAAAGAAATGATCTGTTTCTGATGAAATGAGAGAAATCTTAGCGTTAGAGTCTAGTTTTCTTAAATACCTAGCTGTAGTAACACCACTTATCCCATTCCCTATAATGGCTATATGCATATTTTGTTAGTTAATTTACATTATGTTATACTCTTAATAATCTTAAAAGTTGCATTAAAGATAGAATAAATCAAAAATATTAAGAGCTTCCAATAGGAATAATTTAAAATAACGCAGAAAACATATTATATATTTTAATAATATGTCGTATGTTTGCCTAAACTTGAAAAAGTATCTTGAGAATGCAGCCGTTTAAAGGGCTTTTATTGCCTTCTTAATAAATATTAAGAAAACTTTAAACATTTCTTTTTCAATAAATCGCTATATTTGTTGAAACCTTAAGCAACTTTTACAAGTTATTTAAGTATACAGATTAAAAAGTAATATGAAATTAGCTTTACTTGTATGGATTATAAATTCTTTTAGTTTGACTGCGCCACAGTTGGACTATAGTCAGTTAGCATATGATGTGCCAACCGAACAAGCTATTTCATATGATCTTGCTGAGATATCAGATGAAGCTTTTCTTTTCGAGCCTTTTCATGGTGATGAGGATGATAAAGACGAAATCAATATCTATCCTAATCCTGTAAATCATTATTTTCAACTTCAGAATCCTGGTAACGTAGCTTCTATCATACAGATTTACGATATTCTTGGAAGAAAAGCTTTAGAGTTTAGTGTAGAAGGTGAAGATAGATTCGACGTTAGTTCTTTACAAAATGGACGTTATTTTGCACGTATTTTTGATAAAGAAGGACAAACACTTAAAGTGATCAGATTAATCAAATCATAGTATTTGATCTAAAATAATAAAATCAAAGCCTGAAGATTATTCTTCGGGCTTTTTTATTAAATATAAGTTAGCAAAGCTTTTATTTCAAGGGCATTTCAGGTTGTAATAGATTTTCTGTTGCATAATGCAGATTTAAAGGGTTGTACTTATTAATTTTGCGGTATGATACAGACAGATATTTTAATTGTAGGTGCAGGACCAGTGGGAATGTTTACCGTTTTTGAAGCAGGACTTCTTAAGCTTAGGTGCCATCTTATCGATGTTTTACCGCAGGCCGGTGGGCAATTAACGGAAATTTATCCTAAGAAACCCATTTATGATATTCCAGGTTATCCAAGCGTTCTTGCTGGTGACCTTGTTAAAAATTTAGAAGAACAAATCGCTCCTTTCAAACCCGGATATACACTAGGTGAAAGGGTAGAAACAATAGAGAGAACAGAAGAAAAATTATTTACTGTAACTACCAACAGAGGTACTGTAGTTCAAGCACCTGTAATTGCAATTGCTGGAGGACTTGGATGTTTTGAACCAAGAAAACCACCTTTAGAAAATCTGAATTTTTACGAAGATAATGGGGTAGACTATATCATAAAAGATCCTGAAAAATTTAGAGATAAAAGAATCGTTATTGCAGGTGGAGGAGATAGTGCGCTTGATTGGACGATATTTTTAAGTGAGGTGGCAAAAGAAGTTTCCTTAGTACATAGAAGAACGTCATTCCGTGGTGCACTTGATTCAGTTGATAAAGTAATGGAACTTGCACAAGAAGGAAAAGTGAATCTTATTACAAATGCACAAGTTACAGAACTTCATGGAGAAAAGACACTGGATGCTGTAGGTATAAAAAGTAAAGATGGCTCTGTGAATAAAATAGAAACTGACCATTTTATTCCTTTGTTTGGGCTTTCGCCCAAATTAGGTCCTATTGCAGAATGGGGCTTGAATATAACTAAATCATCTATAGAAGTTGATACATATGATTATTCCACGAATGTAGAAGGAATCTACGCGATAGGTGATATTAATACCTATCCAGGTAAACTTAAACTAATTCTGTGTGGATTTCATGAGGGAACTTTAATGGTACAGTCTGCATTCAAATATATATACCCAGATCAGAAACTTAGCTTCAAGTATACGACTGTTGCTGGAGTTAATGGATTTGAATAAATATGAAAGAAATAATAAAAATAAAGGTTACTGATAGAGAGGGGAAGTTGCATGAATTAGAAGCTCCTACGGATATGGCAATGAATGTCATGGAAGTCTGTAAATCATACGAACTGCCTGTAGAAGGAACATGTGGAGGTATGGCATTATGTGCATCTTGTCATTGTTATGTGAATTCTGACCATCAACTCGAGGAGGCTAGTGATGATGAAGAGGATATGCTTGATCAAGCATTCTTCGTAGAAGATAATTCTAGACTTGGGTGTCAGATAAGAATTAGTCCAGAAATGGATGGATTAGAAGTTACCCTAGCGCCAGTTGATGAATAATACCAATTCTGATTTAGGATTTCACTAATTTTGATATAGAATAAGTATAAGCCGTAAACCATGGTGAAAACGGACATAGAATAATAAAAATTAAATGATATGGTTTTTCCCATTGGTGATGAAAATATTAAGGGTAGCTCAAAACCCTGGTTAACCTATGTGTTAATCGGAATCAATATCATTATATTTTTCTTGATGTTCATTCTGCCTGAAGGTGGATTAATAGGTGTATATGACATGTATGCTACTACTCCAACGGAGATCATGAGTGGCGAAGAATATTATACTTTGATGACAAATATGTTTCTTCATGGAGGAATAATGCATTTGGCTGGAAACATGCTTTTTATGTGGATTTTTGCTGATAATATAGAAATCCTATTAGGCAAAGTATATTTTCTCGCTTTCTATTTAGCAGGTGGAATTTTTGCTTCGGTCGCTCATGTAGCTTTTAATATGTCCAGTGATATTCCTTCTCTTGGAGCAAGTGGAGCATTAGCAGCAGTTATGGGAGCCTATCTTGTTTTCTTTCCTAAATCGAAGGTTAAAGTCATTGTTTTAATCTTATTTAGAAATATGCATATCTCTGCCATTTGGTTCCTTGGGATATGGTTTGCAACTCAACTTTATTCTTCTATCTCGGAATTTGGTTCAGATCCTGATGCAGGGGGAACAGCTTGGATGGCGCATATAGGAGGATTTGTGTTTGGAGTAGCAATAGCATTTCTCCTTAAAAAGTCAAAACTTGTTAATCCTGATAAATATAGAGTAGTAGCATAATGGAAATGATCATTCAAGGTTTACTCTTTGGTTTAGCGCTAGCAATATTGCTTGGACCTATCTTCTTTGTGACTACTACCGAGACGATCCAAAATGGAAAAAAAGCTGGTTTCGCAATAACATTAGGTGTTTGGTTAAGTGATCTTAGTATCATCCTTTTAAGTTACTTTTTTATCACCCAAATCAAGGATTATCTTGATCACCCATATGCTAAATTTATTCTTGGGATTTTAGGTGGGATTATATTTATTTCTATTGGATTAACGAGTCTTTTGAAAAAGATTAAAGAGGAAGAGGCTTACGCCCAAAGTTGGGGTTTAAAGTCATTTGCTGACTTTTTCCTTAAGGGTATATTGGTAAATACAGTTAATCCTTTTACCTTCTTTTTTTGGTTAACCGTGATGTCTACAAAAGTGGTTGCTTTGGGCTTAAGCCCAAAAGATACACTGTTATTCATTGGTACTATTTTTATCACTATTGTACTTACGGATAGTTTGAAAGTACTTCTAGCTGATAAAATCAGGTCATTCATGAAACCTCAGCATTTTCTATGGTTTAATAGGATTGCTGGAATTGTTCTACTCGGTTTTGGTGTTTACTTTTTGATTTATGTAATGCTGTTTTAACTATTGATCATAGATAAAAGTGCACCTAAAAGCAATAAAACCAGTGTAAAAGATATCATTCCCAGAAAATAAGCAAAAAAGGATTTTATAAAACTCCATATGCTCTTCGGTTTATAGAAAGTTGCTATAGACCACACTATGTGCAGGATACCTATTAGAAAGCCAACATCAGGTATTTTAGAATTTGATACCTTCATTAATATTCCACCCATAGAAAAGATTAACATTCCTGTTCCCATAGCATAAAATATAAGAATGAGTGTTTCATAGAAATTATAATCACGTTTTATGAAAAATAACCTTAACCACAGAGCAATGGGCACGCTCATCAATACATTTGCATAACCATAATGACTCGTAATCCATGAGAAAATAGTATGGATAGTTTTATTTTCTTCTTCAAATGAAAAATTTACGTAACCATCTTCAAAATCAAGAATTTGTTGCAAAACTGTGTAAATCAATGAGCATAATATGATGTAGACAATTGGTTTGACCAATCGTTTTCTATCACCTGCTATAAAATTTTTAATGTTTATTCCAGGCCTGATAAGAAGCTCCCTTAAAGTATAGAGAATTCCTTTATCAAAGTTTAATACACTAGAAATTTCTGATATGATATATTTCCTATCAATACGTTGAACTTCCGTTTTACTATCAAATTCTGTATTAGTCTTATTTTGGTTTTCTTTTGACAAATTTTGAATTATTGATTTAATTTAATCTCCATTATGTTATAGAACTTCCTTATGCCTGCCCGACAATCAAAACTTTGGAAGGCGGAAGACCTGCAATGATAAAGAAATAACAACTTTTTGCGAATGAATCATTACCTGTGACGTTTTAGCGTTAACTTGTGACTCCACATCGTTAGTTCCACTAACGCCCTTTGACGTCACAAGTAATGGTGATTGAGCAAAAGTTGGCGAAGCTCTTATTTCAAAAGCATTTCAAGTCTTAATAGATTTTCTATTGCATAATGCGGGTTTAATATTCACTTTACTTATTTA
>CAZSKA010000018.1:0-28569 GCA_964607315.1 uncultured Saprospiraceae bacterium
TAAGGAAGAAATTGAAAGATTAAGTAAAAAGAAATGCGACATTATGGAGTTAAAATGGTATTAGTATTACTCTTCTAACAGCTTCTTCATTTCATTTAGCTTCAACATACAATCTATCGGAGACATTGTATTTATATCAATATCAAGCAGTGCTTCTTTAATTTTGCCTGCTGTTTCATCGACAGTTTCGAAAATGCTGAGCTGATGAGCAAAAGGTTGTGCCTCTGGAATTTTATCAGTTAGATCTCCATCTTGAATAGATTTTGTTTCTAGTTTAGAGAGAATGTGATTTGCTCTTTCTACAATGGCTTTGGGCATGCCTGCCATTTTTGCTACATGAATTCCAAACGAATGTTTAGATCCTCCTTCAATTAATTTACGGAGGAAAATCACCTTATTCCCATACTCCTTAGTAGCAATACAATAGTTCTTTATTCTATCAAATTGACTTGCTAGTTCATTTAATTCATGGTAATGAGTAGCAAATAGAGTCTTTGGGCGTAAGCCTCCTTGTTCATGCAAAAACTCAGCTAAAGACCAAGCAATAGAAATACCATCATAAGTACTTGTCCCTCTACCAATCTCATCAAGTAAAATCAGACTTCTCTCGGAAATATTATTCATTATACTTGCCGTCTCATTCATCTCAACCATGAAAGTAGATTCCCCACTACTTATATTATCTGAAGCACCAACTCGCGTAAATAGTTTATCGATGATTCCTATTGATGCTGCGCTCGCCGGTACAAAAGAACCAATTTGCGCCATCAAACAAATTAATGCTGTCTGCCTTAAAACAGCAGACTTTCCACTCATGTTTGGTCCAGTTATCATCAAAACCTGGCAGGTGCTATTGTCTAAGAAAACATTATTCGGAACATAAGATTCTCCAAGGTCAAGATGTTGCTCGATAACCGGATGACGTCCGTCTTTGATATCTATAATCAAACTATCATTGATGCTCGGTTTGCAATATTCATTTTTTAATGCAACCTTAGATAAACCAATCAAACAATCCAATGCTGCAAGACTCGATGCATTCGTTTGAATAGGCTTTATAAAGTCCTTTAATGAAAGTACTAATTCTTCATATAGACGAAGTTCAAGAACCGTGAGCTTTTCCTGTGCACCAAGAATCTTGCTTTCTAATTCCTTCAGTTCATCGGTGATATAACGCTCAGACCCAGTTAAGGTCTGTTTCCTTACCCAATTTTCAGGAACAAGTCCCTGATTTTTATACTTGTTTGTAACCTCTAAGTAATAACCAAAAACATTATTGAATCCAATCTTCAGATTCGTGATACCGGTTTTTTCGGCTTCCTTTTTCTGAATATCTACTAGTATACCTTTTGTATTATTAATAATGTTACGCAACTCATCTAACTCTTTATTACATCCATCATTAATAATATTACCTTTCGCAATATTACCAGGTGCTTCTGGGTGTACTTCTTTCTCAATTCGCTCCCTTAATTTTTCGCAAGGCTCAAGAATTTCAGCAAGATTTATTAAAGATGAGATCTTCGTTTTGCGAAGTATTTCTTGAATAGGGTCTATAGTAAATAGAGCAGTTTTTAATTGAAGTATTTCCCTTGGATTTATTTTTTGAGAAGGCGCTTTAGAGATCAACCTTTCTAGATCTCCAATCGTTTTTAAGTGCTCAGTTAATTCGTCAATAGAGTGGGGCGTATTATAAAAATATTCCACCATTTCAAGACGCTTTTCTATAGCGCGCTTCTCTATCAATGGAAGTAATAACCACTTTCTCATCAATCGACTTCCCATAGGTGTCACTGTGTCATCTAGGATTTCAATTAAAGGAATTCCAGTCGGATGATTGCTGTGAACAAGTTCTAGATTTCTGATGGTGAAACGATCCAGCCACATGAAATCTTCTAGCTGTATGCGCTGAATATTTTGGATGTGTTGGATGTGTTTGTTTTCTGTAGTTTGCAGATAATGAAGAACTGCACCTGCTGCTATTTTACCGTCAGAATATTCTTCAATCCCAAATCCCTTCAAAGAATTTACATCAAACTGTGCTAAAAGAAGATCTTTCGTGTAATCTTCTGTAAATACCCATTCGTCGACGTGATAAGAATAATACTCATCACCAAATTCTTTATTGAATTTTTCCTTATTTGCTTTGGCAAAAATAATTTCTGTGGGACGAAAGCTTTGGATGAGTTTTTGGATTTTATGAATGTCACCTTCACTTACTAAAAACTCTCCTGTAGAGATATCCAAGAAAGCAATGCCCAGTCTATTATTTGTAGAGTAATGTAGGCTGCAGAGGAAATTATTTTCTTTATGGTTCAGTAAATTACTATCTGTAGTCAATCCAGGTGTTACAATTTCAGTTACACCTCTCGCTACAATCTTCTTTTCCTTACTTGGCTTTTCCAACTGTTCACAAATTGCCACTCTAAATCCAGCTTTTACAAGTCTAGGTAGATATAAATCAAGAGAGTGATAAGGAAAACCTGCTAACTCTATATCAGCTCCTCCGTTATTTCTTTTCGTCAGAATTATACCTAAAGTATTTGCCGTTTTTACGGCATCTTCAGAAAATGTTTCATAGAAGTCTCCTACTCGAAAGAGTAATATAGCATCAGGATGTTTTGATTTTACACTAAAGTATTGCGCCATCAATGGTGTTACCTTTCCCTTCTTACTTGCTGTTTTTGCCAATGCTTTGATTTTTGGCAAATATAGCGATAAGATTTTTGTTGTACATTTCATATATAAAATTTTATATATTTCCTTATTTGAAGAACAGGATAATGTAAAAAATGGGAATGAAATTATTTCATACTGTCCTTAATTAAACTTGGTTTATATCGACATTATATATTACTTTTGCGGTCATATAACAAATGACAGATATGGCAATTGGATTTGAAAATTTAACAGCTCAGGAATATCAGAAATTAATCCACTCAGTAGCATGGGTTGCTCTTCTTATAGCTGGTGCTGATGGAAAAATTGATTCTGAAGAAATTACTTGGGCATCTAAGATCGCAAAAATTAGATCATATGCTAATCCGGATGAATTAACTGAATTTTACCAAGACGTAGCAACTGATTTCGAGGAATATTTCAAATCTATTATTGAAAATAGTCCAAAAGAAACGAAATCAAGAACTGCAATTGCATCTGATAAACTATCAGAATTAAATACAATCTTGCCAAAGTTGCCGCCATACATAGCTTATTCTATTTATAAATCTTTCCAGTCATTTGCTACACACGTTGCAAAAGCATCAGGAGGATTTTTGCGTATGTGGAGTATAAGTCACGAAGAAGATAAGTACGTAAAACTACCAATGTTAGAAGAAGTTCCATTTGCAGAGAAACCTGAAGAATAATTTTTCTATTTTAGGGACATGAAATATTGTCTCGTATTTTCACTACTCATTATAGGGCAATTCTTATATGCCCAAGATTATCTTTTGTTAGGTGTTGTCAAAGATGCTGAAACAGGTGAACCTCTTTTAGGAGCAACGGTTGTCGCATGTACAGAAGCTGCTATTACAAATTCAGATGGTTCTTTTGAAATGGTATTAAATGAAAATACCTGTTCGGTAACCATCTCTTATTTGGGTTATGATAATTACACAGAAACGGTAAATCTTCCATTAGAAGATGGTCAAGTATATATTGCTTTTCTGAATAAGAGTGAAAATATTTTGAATCAAGCAGTGATAACTGCTTCTAAGTATGCCTTAAGACAGAGTGAATCTACTGTTTCGTTACAAGTTCTAAAACCGCAGGCAATTCAGAGTTCTAATGTTTCATCTATTGACGATGTATTGGATAATTTACCTGGTGTTGATGTGATAGATGGTCAGGCTAATATCAGAGGAGGTAGTGGATATACATTTGGTGTAGGAAGTAGAGTGATGTTGTTGATTGATGATATTCCTTCTTTACAGTACGATGGTGGAAATTCTCATTGGGATGATGTGCCGCAAGAGAATATAGAGCAAGTAGAAGTGTTGAAAGGAGCGTCTTCGGTATTATATGGAAGTTCAGCACTGAATGGAGTGATTCACTTCAGAACAAAGGATGCGCCTATAGAGCCTCGACTTGATGCTTCAGTTAGTTATCGCCTTTTCTTGAACCCTGAGGATGAACGGAGAAAATGGTGGGATGGTCCTAGGTATGAAGTTTTTGGAAGTGCGGCTTACGCCCAAAAATTTAAGAAGGTAGATCTTGTCACGGGATTGAATGTTAATAGTTTACGATCATTTAATGAAAGTACAACACGAGATGCTGCAAGAGTGTTTTTTAAAGTAAAGGGAGGGCTTTCACCCAAAAGTAAATGGCATGTAAATGTAATGTATAATTATGGTGATAGAAGCAGTTTTTTTTATTGGAGTAATCCTTTGCGCGGATCTTATCAACCTGCTAATGGCACTATTAATACGAATTTAAGTAATCGCTTCATGATAGATCCAGGATGGACTTTTTATGATAGTAACGATAATAAGCATGCAATTAAAGCCAGGTTCTTTTACTCCAATACGGAAAGTAATAATGATCAATCTATTAATAGTTTATCCCAATACCTAAACTACGATTTCACCAAAAGATTACTTAATGAAAAAGCTACTTGGATAAGTGGCTTCCAAGGTATTGCGAATTTTACAAATTCAGAATTGTATGGCAATGCTGGATTTGAAGCGTATAATGCAGCTCTTTATAGTCAATGGACTCATAAACTACGGAAGAATTTTTCCTACACATTAGGAGTTCGGTATGAATTGAATGCCCTTAATAATGAATCGTACAACTATGAATTGCAAGGTGAGCAATTTGAGGTTGAAGAAGCCCAATTAACAGAAGGAAAACCTGTATTCAGGGCAGGACTGAATTATTCACCATTTTTGGCAACTCACATCAGAGCAAGCATAGGACAAGGATATAGATTTCCTACTATTGCTGAAAAATTCACAGTTACACAGGCTGGAGGTATTGTTATACTACCAAATCCAGGGCTAGAATCGGAAACAGGTTATTCAGCTGAAATAGGTTTTCGACAAGAATTTCAAAACTATTTCATAAGTTCCTTTTTAGATTTTTCAGCCTTTTACAGTGAGTATAATAATATGATAGAGTATCAGATCAATGATACAGCAACAGGCTTTTTAGCTGAAAATATAGGCGATACCAGAATTCCAGGAGTGGAAATCAGTTGGGGAAGCCAATGGGATATAGGAAAACTCAAAATCCAAACTCTTTTGGGGTACACCCATATAAATCCAACATATAGAAACTTTACAGATGAAATAAAATTCAGTGGAACAAGTGATGAAAACATTTTGAAGTATCGATATAGAAATAGTATAAAATCTGGAATTACAATCAATGTTTATAATGTAGAACTGTGGTTAAATCAAAGGTATAACAGTCATATGGAATCTATTGATAGAAGTTTTTCAACATTTATTAATGGAATAGCAGCATTTAGAGAATTAAACAATAGAGGATTCAATGTTCTTGATGCGAGAATTGCCTATAAATGGGAACATCTGAATATAGGTTTAAATATCAATAATATATTAAATGCGACATACACAGAACGCCCTGCATTATTGGAAGCTCCACGTAATATTTCGCTTAGGATTGGCTATGAAATGTGATATTTGATTAATTATTAAATTTTCTTTAATTCTTTTTAACCTTTTTTAACCAGCTTTTAACAAACAAATAGATTCAAAAAGGGTTAGTATATATGTATATGTTCAATTAACTAACAAGATTAAATACAAAACGATGAATATTTTAAATAGGAGAAACACCATACTATTATTACTAGGTTTCTTTGCAACTTATGCAGGACTAACTTCATTTAATTTTGCACCTATTGAAGCTGAAGATGCACCTGTTCCAACAGTCATATTTGCAACTGAATCTGAAGAAACAGAAAATGACTATTATGCAGACTTTCTTGAAGAATTAGCAGTACCTAGTCCAAAAGAAGAAGAAATTTTTACAGGTACTTCATCTACAACAGTACTAAGTGAGACACCTGTAAGTACTAAAGAGGTAGAGGTAGTAGAAGAGTATAAAGAAGTGAAAAATATAGAGCCTGAAGTTAAGAAAGAGGCAAAAGAAGAAAAGGTAGCTGTAGGAGTTGTAGATCACCGTGCTTTCGGCAAGTTATTAAAGAAATATGTTGATTCAAAGGGTAATGTCAATTACCGAGGATTTAAAAACGATGCGGCGGCTTTGCAAGTATATCTAGACCAGTTAAGTGCAAATCCAGTATCAGCTAATATGAGTAAGAATGAGCGTTTAGCTTACTGGATTAATGCATACAATGCATATACTATAAAGTTGATAATTGATAATTACCCGCTCAAAAGTATCACTGATTTAGAAGGTGGAAAGCCATGGGATAAAGTATTTATTAAACTAGGACAGGCATCTTATTCATTGAATATGATTGAAAATGAGATTATAAGAAAAAGATTTACTGAGCCGAGAATTCACTTTGCAGTGAATTGTGCAGCAGCAAGTTGTCCTCCATTATTGAATGATGCATTTTATCCACAGACTTTAACAAAACAATTAGCTAGCCAAACAAGTGCGTTTTTAAATAATAGTTATTATAATACAATCACTAGCAGTAAATTAGAATTGAGTAAAATTTTCGATTGGTATGGTGTAGACTTTAAGGATGTAAAAAACTATGTGAATTCTAGAGTTGCTCCAGACATTAGTTCTTTACCTCTTAATTTTAAAGAATACGATTGGTCTTTAAATGAGCAATAAAATATATAGGTCCTTCATTGACGTAAGGAATGATTGAGTAAACGAAATCCTAAGATGTTTCATCTTGGGATTTTTTATTTTGATTACTACCTTTGATAAAAAAAATAAATGAAAATAGTATTTACCGATTATAAAACAATGAATCCTGGTGATATTAATTGGGAAGATTATTTCGAGCTTAATGAGATAGTTTTACACGAACATACGAACCTTGAGCAATTAGAGAAGAGGGTAGTAGATGCTGAAATAATTGTAGCTAATAAAACGGTTATTTCTAGTGAAACCATGGATAAATGTAAAAAATTAAAGTGTATTTGTGTTTCAGCAACTGGCTACAATAATATAGATGTAAAACACGCTTCTAAAAAAAACATTCCCGTTCTAAACGCAGCAAATTACAGTGATACTTCCGTGGCGCAGCACGTTCTTGCTATGGTCCTTTCGGCTTTAAATAAGGTAAGCTATTATTCAAATACTGTTCATAAAGGAAGATGGGGAAGTAATAGAGACTTCACATATTACGATGGTCCAATAGAAGAACTTTCAAGTATGAATGTGGGATTTGTAGGCTATGGAAGTTTAGGTCAAGCTGCAGCGAAACTGTTCAAAGCATTTGGGTCTAGGATTTTAGTGAAACAATATCCTCACAGAGAGTTGACAATAGAGGAAGAAGGAATTAGTGTAGTTGATGATAAAACGTTCTTCGAACAAGCTGATATTATTTCTATTCATACGCCATTAACTGATCATACAATGGACATGGTTAATGCCGGGTTTTTAAATAAAATGAAATCTTCAGCAATTCTTGTTAATACCTCGAGAGGTGGAGTAGTGAATGAATATGATTTGGCTCAGGCATTAAGGAATCAACGAATAAAAGCGGCATGTTTGGATGTTTTAAGTGCGGAACCTCCGAGTGATAACCCTTTGGTTGGTCTGAATAATTGCATTATCACACCTCATCAAGCATGGGCAAGTAAACAAGCAAGAATGCGATTGATGCGAATTGTATCAGAAAATATCGCAGCTTTTAAAAAGGGCGAATTTCGAAATAAAGTGAACTAATGATGTATGATGATCATCGAATCCAAAGGAGTTGTAAATTCAAGTTCTCTTCTTCATGTTTTTCATCATAATCCTATTAAAATCGAATCCTTTCCGCCAATCCATTGTATGGAATAGAGAAGGCGAGGTATTGAATATTTCTAAAAACGCAAATAAGCTACAATTAGCAATTGTTCTTTTGGGCGAAAGCCAACGAATTCCTACACCAATAGTGGGCGTTTCATTATAAACAAAATGCCAAAGATATGATGGGATATAAATGATGTCTCCAGCACTACAGGTTACTTCATACCTAGGAATTTTCGAAAAAGCTTGTTCAGAATTAAGATCATATGGGGAATAAACAGAAGATTTAGCAGGAGCTCTATTCACATCAGGATTCAAAATAGGATTTGCTCTTTGATCCCAAAGAAACCATTTTTTTGTTCCTCTCATATGCACGAAAATATTCTCATTTCCCGCATTGTGAATATTCGTTTTAGTCCCTTTATTACCTATGAATAAAACATGATGTTTCTTTATTTTGGTATCACGCACTTTGGAAAGCCAGTCTTGATTTAATTCATCTTGAAGGTGAGGATAGGTGTCAAGCAGTGGATTGAAACGAACATATTTCATAGAGTTTTCTTCTAACCCGTCAATAATATTGCTCAGATTTGTCTCCTCTGGTTGTTCTTCGTTGTCTCCTAGAGCTTTGTGGTAAGTTAATAAGACAGGATGATTACCATATTCTTCCTTGAAAAAATTGAAATCCCATTTCTTATATGCATCCCAATTTTGCGCTCCATTTCTCATAACAAACGGCAATCCTTTTTTTACGAAATTATTTTGAATATCATTTGGATTCATATTGGCATCAATGATAGGAACCTGAATGATCTGCTCTTCATACGATTCAAGATGTTTCTCTAATTCCAATTTCGTCTTGTCAGCCCATTTTCGAAAGATCGGGAGAAAAGGTCTAAATCCTAAGAAATGCTCTAATAAAAATCGTGAGTTATAGGCATACTTTAGTCGGAAAGGTATGGATTTATAAAATGTGTTGTTTGATTTATTCAAGGCTTATATGTTTCTCGTACAAATTTAATATTAATACTAATTCTGTTTCAAACTAGCAAAATATCTCTTTGATTCCTTAATTACTTTAGGTGCTAAAATGATAGTAGCAAGCATAGTTGGAAAAGCCATCAATGCGAAAATGCCATCAATTAGATTTATCATCATATCTAAGCTTGTAGTAGCACCTATTAGTATACTAAAAATATAAAAGTAATTATAATAATGCTTTTTATCTGCACCCAATAAGAAGGACATACATTTTGTGCCATAATAGGAATAGGAGAATAACGAACTCATACTGAATACAGCTATACAAACTAATAGTGCATATTTGCCGTAAACAGGCATTACATCTGCAAAAGCAGAAGCCGTAAGGCTTACACCATTGTCAGAAGTAGTTTCCCAAACACCCGTTACCAAAATAGCTAATGCGGTTAATGTGCATACAATTAATGTATCAATTGCTGGTCCTAACATCGCTACAAGACCTTCTCTAATCGGTTCATCTGTTTTTGCAGCGCCATGCGCCATAGGTGCTGTACCTATTCCCGCTTCATTAGAAAATGCACCTCTTTTTATTCCGTGTAAAATCAAAGCGCCTAAAACTCCGCCTAGAAAAGTATCATCTTTTGGAAAATAATTAGCTGCAAAAGCATCTGTAAAAATGAGTTTTAAGTAATAAAAAAGCACATCAGCATGATAGAATAGAATGGTTCCTACTAATACAAAATAGAGTAAAACCATGGCTGGCACTAAACGAGATGCTACATTTCCTATTCTCTTTATACCTCCTAATATCACCGTTGCAGTTATAGAAACCAGCATAATTCCAATGATAATATTAGACATAAATCCTACTTCGACGCCCATCGGCTTTAGTAGAATATCATTACAAGCTTGAGTAAATTGATTAACATTAAAAACTGGTAATGCACCGATTAAACCACATAAGCTAAAGAATATAGCCAGCGGTTTCCAAGCTTTTCCTAATCCTTCTGTTATAAAATACATTGGGCCTCCCTGTAATTCTCCAGCACTATCCTTCCCTCTATATAGTATTGCCAAACTTGATGTGAAAAATTTAGTTGACATTCCTATCACTCCACTTATCCACATCCAAAAAACCGCTCCGGGACCTCCGATAGAAATTGCAACAGCGACTCCTGCTATATTTCCCATTCCTACTGTAGCAGATAAAGCTGTTGTTAAAGCTTGAAAATGTGAAATCTGTCCTGGATCAGTTGGGTCGTCATACTTTCCTCTAAGAACATTTATGGCATGTCCTATATATCGAAAAGGTAAAAATCGTGATCGAATTAATAGATATAGCCCTCCTCCAATCAGTATGATTAACAAGGGTAAACCCCAAGCTAAAGAAGAAAAATCTTTAAGTAATCTTTCGAGAAATGCCATATATCATAAAGATATTAACCTATTTCAAACTAAGCTATTTCTCAGCAAGATTTTTTCCATTAATAAACACATGCAGGTAGAGAACAAAAAGTAGAAAGTCTACACATTCTTCCAAGCCAAATTACCACTCTTGCCTATGGATTCTTGATACCAAGAAATGTCGTTTTCTATATGTTCGTAATAGGAGTGAACTGGTGTATGTCCTAGAAAAGATTTCATTTTATCATCAGATAGGATTCTATCTTGACTTAGATTTGCAAGAGCCATAGATGATAATTTGGTTTTCCATGGCAGCCAATCACTTATTTTAGCTATTGGTCTTACTATTCCCAATGGAATAGACATAAAGCTAATCTGCTTTTCAAAGTAAGCGTTCAATATACTTTCGAAAGCTTTTTTCATTGTATAAGTATGCGGATCAACGACATTAAATATATCAGTACCTTCATGTCTTTTAATGATTACATCTATCATCTCGTTGATTAGATTAACAGAACACATGCTGGAAAGAATGTCTAGATTTCCAGGGATACGCAATCGGTCGTTTTTCACCTGAGCTATTAACCTTGGAGCGAGTAAACGATCACCTTTGCCATATATTACTCGTGGACGTAAGCAGGTTGTTGAATGGAATTTTGAGGCGTTTTCTAGAACGATTAATTCACCTTCTCTTTTGCTTCTACCATAGTTTTGGAGTTTATTTAAGTTGATGTGGTCATTTTCTTTTTGGGGTCGGGGCCCAAAGTTGTATACGGAAGAAGAGCTGATGTAAATAAATTTATTAGCGCGTACGGAGTTGATTAGTTTTTCAGTGCCTTGGGCATTCACTCTTCGTAAAGAGCTGAGGGAAGCTTGATCATCTGCAAGGCCTGCACTGTGGATACAGATGTCAACATCGAAGTTTTTAGTATCATTTTCCAAATCCCATTGGACAAATCTTCCATATTGATTGATGATATCAACGTCAGCGTTACTTCTACCAGTTGCGATGATGTCATGACCTTGAAGGCTAAAGTAGCGAGTAAGGGCTCCACCTACAAATCCAGTCGCACCTGTGATCAAAATCTTCATTTTATTTGATTTTGAAGTGCTTTTTTGTCAATCTTATTTTGTCGTCCTTTTCTTGGTAGTTCTGAGAAGATTATATAGTCTGGAAGAGCCTCTCTATCAATGGAATATTCACCTTGACTTATCAATTTCATAAAAGCAGGTTCCGTATACTTTTGACTACTTTCTACGAATAAATATACTTCTTCATCTGCTTTTTCATCGCTATACCTACCTACCATTGCAACTGCCACTACACCTTCAATTTTCATTATAGTTGGCTCGTATAATCCGGGATAAATATTCATGTGTTTTCGTAAAATCATGTCTTTTTTTCGACCAGTCATAATCAACATGCCATTCGTATCTATGGTAGCTAAATCTCCAGATGAGTGAAATTTAGGACGTTTTTCAAGATGATAATATCGTGAGAACAATTGATCAGAGTGTACCATCAATTCGCCATCTGCTTCAAATTTTATATCAACGCCTTTTAAAGGTTTCCCCAAAGGGTCTCCCTGACATGCGTAGTTTATCTTTTCTCTTCCATCTATATAAGAGATAAACAGATTTTCTGTCATTCCATAGAAGCATGTGATTCTGACTTTATCATCTAAGTACTTCACCAGATTCTCAAGAAAAGCTTTGAAAATAGGAGCTGAGCCAATTATGATATGTGTGATGCTTTTTGGGAATTTGCGATTCTTTTTGTCGCAATAGTGCATCCATTCCAGGTAATCAGCAGGTGGGCCAAACAAGGTTGTAATGCCATTCTTATCTATAAAATCAAATTTCTTTTTAGCAGACCAGTCATAATTCCACATGAAAACCGGAATCCTGGCATTAACACCCATAAGCATAAAATGAGGTAAATGCGCCGCAATCCGCTGATCTTTGGGGTCACCCAATAAATCAACCATATGCTGAAAACTACTATCCAAGCTATTGAAACTGTGTAAAACCGCTTTAGGTATACTAGTAGTTCCCGATGTATAAACCACTATAAAATCATGTTCATCTATACGTTTTTGCTCGAATTTATGTTTCTCAGCTTGCTTAAGTTGCGAGATGTGCATATGTTTTGAAGCTGTTTTTACACCTGTCAAAATATAGTTAATCGTCGACCACACAGGAAAATAAAAAGCTGTTGGTTTCAATTTTAAATATAGATTTCTAATGAGTTTATTATTCGAAATAAGCAAAAGAAGAGAATCTACAAAAGCCCATTTCGGGTCCCATTGTTTTAGCTTGTTTATATAATTGTCCTTACCCATTTCTGGATCTATGATGGCAATCTTAGTGCATAAAAACATGTTGGCATAGACGATGATTAAGAAGTCAATTCCGGGACGTGCAGCTATGACCACTCTGTCATCTTTTCTCATCCCTTTTTTATACAATTCTGCCGAAAGAGATTGACTCTTTTCCAGAAGTTCTGCCGTAGAAATAGTGTTTTTGTTTGTGTAGAGAATAGGAGTCGAAGAGCTGTTTTTACTGAGGCGATCAGTTAGCTTCGATTGGTACAAAGTGGTTTTCATGGGGTTTTAATACCTTATAAGTTGGAAAGAAATACTGATTCCGGCTGCCATTCCAATAAGTAAAATAAGTTGGCCTCGCTTAAGCTCATTTTTAGCTTTAGCTTTTTCCATCGCTAGAGGAATAGAAGAAGCTGCGGTATTTCCAAATTCTTCAAATACGATATGACATTTCTCTATTGGTATTTCAGTTATCTCCACAACATCTTTAAAGATTCCCATAGATACTTGATGGGTAAATAAATGATCTATTTCGGATGGCAGAATATTCGCTTCTTTGAAACAATTTTTGATAAAAGATTCGGCGTGTTCAATAATGGTGTTTCTTAATGCTGCAGTATGTCCTTCGAAATAGTTTTTGTCTTCATGTGGATGAAGAGATCCGCCACCTTTCACCGTACACAATTCCCAAAATTTACCATCAGACATAAATTTTTGATAAGGAATAGAACTGCCATTTTCAGAGTAGGATAGGAGAGTCGCGCTCCCAGCATCACCAAAACTAAAAGCAGCAAAACTATTTTTTAATTGTTTCTGATCTTCAAAAGAGTAACGAATTCCATCACTTAGTTTTTCTCCAGTTACTAGGAGTATATTTTTGTATTGACCTGTAGAAATCAATCCACTTGACACTTGTAATGCAGAGACAAAGCTATTACAGGCATTCTTAATATCCATAACTGGGCAATCTAAGCCAAGTTTATGTTGGATGATATTAGATGTTGCGGGCTCTATCAAGTCAGAGGAAGCACTTGCAAATATTAATAAGTCTATAGATTTAGGATCGTATTTTTCAAGAAGAGGTTGTGCAGCTTTTGTAGCAAGATCACTTACCTGTTCATTTTCACCTGCAAATCGTCGTTGCTTTATACCGAAGATCTTTTCGATCATGCCACTAGGAACCAAAGTGCTATCAGCATTGATTTTGTTTTCTAGTTCCTTATTCGAAATTACCTCCGACGGTTTATAAGCGGAAAAATCGACAATTTTAAGTTTCATATAAACAGGCATTAGTACTAGCGCGTGTAAAAGTAGGAAATTAGAAGATAGTAAAGAATTTAAGCCAGTAGTAGTTTGTCTTATTGATCGATTTTCAGAAGAAAAAGGTTTTAGTATAAATTAAATGTTACTGAATGATGATTATCTAATTTCAAATAATCTTCTTAAATCAATGCCCATATCTAAATCATATTCAAAACTTTGAATGTTATTGTCATTGATATCCATGTATTCAATTGTAGTTTGATTAAAAGTGTAAATAATGCCAAAAATGTGATTAATGGTGTAGTCATTCATTCGCGAAAAAGAAAGTAAATCGGAAACTTTTATAATATTATTGTTTAAAGAAGAGTACAAGTTTCCATTAATCATTACAATAATATTTTCATCTAAGAATGAAATAGCAGAAATAGGACCTTCCATTTTAACTTGTTCTTCAATTTCTATTTTCTTAAAGTCTAAAGGAAATGAAATATTTGACTGCCAGCCTTCTATTTCAGTTCCATTATTAGTTAAAATGCCAATGTTGTTCTCTTCAATATTTATGTAAGAAATAGGATTGTTTATTGGTGTTTTAAGTTGCGTGAAATTATCCAGACTTAACAATATTAAATCATTGTTTGTGGTAGAATAGTATAGCGAATTCTCATGGAATTCATAGATGCCATTTGAATTTTCAAGCAGTAATGAATCAGTAACTCCAGTAAAATTCGCATCAAAGTAATAAAGGAAATTCTCATGTATATAATAAAAAGTATCATCTAGTAGATGTGAATTGTCACTAGAAGTTTTTACCCGTTCTAAATCATCTGTTCTTCTAAAGTTATTAATATCATGTATTCGAATGTTTTCAGTTTCTACCACCCATATTTCATCTTCATTGAATATAATATTTTCAATGAAATCAAAAGTGAAAGAAGTACTTCTTACAAGGTTAGAATCAATATCTATGAAAAATGCTTGGTAATGAGAGCCATGCAATAAACCACCATTGAATTGTGAAGTTGCAAGGCAATGGATTTCTGGGGAAATTTGGAAATCTAGAGGTCTAGGTTCAAATAAATTACAAGAAGTAAAAAATATCAGAGAAAAGAAAAGGATGTAATGTTTCATAATATGTTGATTTAATATTCTGCGTAAAATTACTCTTATTAAGAATAATGAAATTGTCTATATTGTACATTGATACATATAAAATTTTATAATATGTAAATTATTACTTGTCCAATCTATACTTCATGTTTTGGTGAGTTGATCTTGGAAAATTACAATTCAATATACAAATACGACGGTTCAACAGAAATTGCTTGTGATAAGCTAGCATGTGAGTGATATTTGAAGAAAATTATAAGATATGGATGCTTCAATTATTTTTTCACTTGTCAACATGCTTGCCATGGTCATGTGGATATTGATGATTTTTCTGCCGAAATGGAAAGCGACTTCATGGCTTTGTAGATTTAAATTAGTTCCTCTTCTGCTGTCGTGTTTATACTTGTTTTACACAGTATATAACATGATAAATGGAGTGCCTTTAGATTTTTCATCCTTGGATTCTGTGATGGAATTATTTACAAAAGAAAGTGCGATGATGGCGGGTTGGATACACTATTTAGCATTTGATTTATTGATAGGAATGTGGATGATTAAGCAAAATGAAAAGCATGGAATATCAGTGTTTATAATGGCACTATGTCTTTTCTTAACCTTCTTTCTGGGTCCAGTAGGATTTCTTCTTTTCTCTATCATTTCTAACATTAAAAAATAAAACGATGAATTATTTCAACCAAATAAATAATGTAGTTAAAAATAATAGTAAGATCGCCTATATGCATACTATAGGCTGCTTGTTTCTAGCAGGAGTTTGTATGCTAGGGATGATGTTTGATGATAGGATGTTATTAGATGTGAGTGTATGGCTAAAGCCATTGAAATTCAGTCTTTCTGCAGCTATCTTTATTTATACAGTTGGTTATTATACCAATCTCTATAATTATACAAAAAGAAAGAAAAACATAATCAATCACGTGATAGCATGGACAACTCTCGCTGACATATTAATAATCATGACACAAGGAGCTAGAGGTGTGAAATCTCATTATAATATGGATTCCTTACTAGATGGCTTATTATTTGCTGCCATGGGTATATTAGTATCATTTAGCGTTCTTGTTATGCTAATCTTTCTAGTAGACACTTTAAGAAGAAAACCTAAAGTAAATTATAGTGTGTTTTCAGCATTGCTTATTGCTTGGATATCTACTTTGTATGGAAGTTATGTAGGTGGTCAAATGTTAGGTCAGCAAGGACATAATGTCGGCGTTCCAGATGGTGGAGATGGGATGTTTTTAGTTAACTGGAGCTTAGAAGGAGGAGACTTAAGGATTGCTCATTTTTTAGGATTACATGCCATTCAAGTTATGCCAATAGCAGCATTTTTCATTCATAAGAAAATGCCTAATTCACCTAAACTTGCCGGTTTATTAAGTGTCTTATTTGGAATTTCATATCTTGGAATTATAGCTTTGACATTTCATCAAGCTAAAAACGGAATACCTCTTGTTGCAATGGTATTAACGACTTAAAATGAAACAGAAGAAAATCCATAAATACTTAGGCTTTAATGATACATGGTATATGCTTATTGGTATTCCAGTAGTAGCATTGATCATCAGTTATCTTTTTAATGCAGGAGCAGTATGTTTTTCTGAATTTCTATTTGGATTTCTGATATCTATAGTATTCACTATTGCTAATTGGATCACCATGAGATGGTTTTTGATAAAGATTCGAAAGAGATTTCCAGATATTAAAGACTCAATAAAACGAATCATTTTATACTTTGTATTTATGATGTTTTCAATCATATTGATAAATACAGTTAGTAATAGTTTATTGGGAAATACTATAGGTTCATCTTTTCATGGTCCTGATACTAAATCATTTGTTATTATTACGTTGATCAGCATCATGTCAATGGCTATTTATGAAGCTATTTATTTTTTCAACAAATTGAAGGATTCTGTAAGAATGGAAGAACAGTCAAGACGAATAGCTGTTCAAGCCCAATTAGATACATTAAGAAATCAAGCAAGACCACATTTCTTATTTAATAGTTTGAATACATTAAAGGATATCATAGATCATGATCCCAAGGAAGATGCTCAAAATTTTGTATCACAATTGTCAGATGTCTATCGATTTATATTGGATTCCAATAATAGTGATTTAACTACTTTGGAAAAGGAAATTCGTTTTGCTAAGTCTTATTTATATGTTCAAAAAGAGAGATTTGGTGATAATCTCAAAGTGAATTGGAATATAGAAGACTTAGTCCTTCCTAAGAAATTAGTGTCAATGAGTCTTCAGCTTCTAATTGAAAATGCCATCAAGCACAATGTGATTTCAAAATCCTTACCTCTCCAGATTCATATTGATGTGGTAGATAATGTTTTGATTGTTAAAAATGACTTTCAACCAAAAAGCACCAAGATAGAATCAACAAAATTAGGACTTGAAAATATTAAGAATCGATATGCATTATTAGATGCTCCAATTCCAGAGATTATAGAAAATCATGATCAATTCATAGTGAAAATCTCATTAATCTAAATATGAAAAAGATACTCATAATAGAAGATGAATCGAGAGCTGCAAGGCAGTTGCAAAAGGTTATAGAAGCATGTTCTTTTGATTATGAATTACTGGACATTCTTGATTCCGTTAGTGAAGTAATATCCTGGTTGGATTCACATAAAATGCCCGATCTTATTTTCATGGATATACAGTTAGCTGATGGATTAAGTTTTGAGATATTTACTCACGTAGAAGTTAATTGTCCTATTATTTTCACCACAGCATTTGACCAATATGCCATCAAAGCTTTTAAAGTTAATAGTGTGGATTACCTTTTGAAACCAATAAAGCAAGAGGATTTACAGATGGCTTTGAATAAATTTGAAAAGCAACAAAATCAGTCTATTAGTCAAGATCACCTCAAGTCTCTTATTTCTTTGTTAAACGTAGAACAGAAGGAATATAGAAAAGGCGTTATAGTAAAAGAAGGCAGTGGATTTAAGCAATTAATGATTAAAGACATCCTTTATGTCTACTCTTCAGAAAGTATCACCTTTGCTCGCACTAAAGAGAAGCGATTTATCATAGAGGAAACAATAGAACAATTTTATAAATCCCTTGATTCAGCTAAGTTCTTCAAGATAAATAGAGGGCAAGTGGTGTCTAAAAGTGGGATAGTGAAATTTGAATCATACTTTAATCACCGCTTGAAGCTAAAAATGCTGGAAGGTGGTGAATTGGAATTTGTGGTGAGCAGACAAAAGACTGGAGACTTTAGAGCGTGGATGAATAGGTGAGAAGTTTTAATGAGTGCATTGTTATCAATCTAGGATTCCATAAAACCTCAACTTTCAATTAACTCGACCATCAAATTCCGCAGTATTTTTTTCTTTCTAAAATCTTTGACTTCTTTTATTTTCGTTTAAAAAATTCTTTTCCATTGAATTTCTTATAACCATATTTATTAGGTTCATACTCAATAAGTGCCATTTGCCAGCCGGGTGTAATTTCCAAAAAATCATATTCAACATCTAACATTAAATTGCCTCTATTACAAATTACTCCGTATTTATCCTTAATTCTTACTTTAGCATACGATATTTCGTTTTCGTAGAAACTTTCAATGATTATATCATCATATTTAAATTCAATTAATTTTGATACCATAGAATTTACTTCTTTCTTATGATTGATATTATATTTTTTTTCTAAGAAGTTATTTTGACTCCATGTATCATATAAGCCAAATTTCTCATTCTTTTTTAGTAAGATATGATTACTACTGAAAGGAATTACCTCATCAATTTTTAGATTCGTAGTATCAGTTTTTTCGATAAACTTCGAAGAATCGATTTCAATGTAATATTTATACTCCAATTCGTATTTACCATTAACTAATTTGAAATACTTGTGTGGATTTTGTGGAGAAATTATTTTGCAATAACCCGCCTCGGTCGATAAACATTTGCTATCTCTAATTTTTCTTCCTTTTTTGTTAATAAAAAAGGAATTGTCACCTTTTGACACTGAAGCATAATTTGATAAGAAGTTGGCTGCAGAATCATATTTTGCGTTTATGTGCCAACTTCCATCCTTTTTAATATACCCAAACTTTCCATCAATTTTTACAGCTGCAAGACCATTGTAATAGAAACTCACTTGTTCATAGATTGGATTAATTACCGTTTCTCCATTATAATTTGCGAAACCCCATTTATTATTTTCTCCTATAGGGAACATAAGTCCTTTATCTACGGATAAATTCTCTACTTCTTTTGATGTTATACATCCTAATAGAAAAAATAAGCTGAAAAATATGACTATCTTGTTTTTCAAAATTACATGTCGTGTTTGTTGATATTATGTATTTACACACATTTATTTTAATAACGCAAAAGGGTGTAGTTTTATATCATTGATTTTGTATTTCCTCACCCCACAACAAAACACCCTTACAATGGCAACGCAACATGCAAATGATCTGCTGTTCCAACATGTCGCAAGGTCTGGAAACCCATACTCTTGAAGTACCATACTAAGGCTTTGTTTCTTAGTTCTCCTCTTCCATTAGTGCGTAAATCTATAGCATGTACAAATCCTGTCTTTTGCTTGTAATGAAGAGAGGAACTATTGGTCGATAAACCCATTTTTTTATAGTCTTCAGGTACTCTTGACCCATCAGTCATGATTGCTTTTCTATCAAATAAGAAAACAATACTGGTTCCTAATCTTAAAATAGGGTGGAGTTCTGTAAATTCTTTTTTAACCTGAGAGCTTTTGGCATTTGCATCAGATAGGTTTACAATGCCGTATAAAGTGAAGATTCCAACTAAGAAAAATGTTATCATAAATCTTCTTCTTAGATATTTTATTTTGGTTTTTTTCTTTGTTATTCTTCCGTAAAAAACACTGAAATAAATAGCGAGTAAAACAGCCGTTACAGCACCAGAAATCAAAAGAGAAATCATGTAGTTATAGCCTTCGCTTAGATTCAAATAAACTGCTCCTCTTATCAATACCACAATAGGTAAGAATAGGATAAAGATAAATTTCAAGAAGTTGTAAATAAGCGAAAGCATACATCTAAGTTACCATTTTTGAGGAAAATTTAAGTTAAAGGCATGAAAAATGCTTGCTATTATATACGAATTGCTATTAAACCATCGATGAAAAACAAAATTATGGCAACTAATTAAATGATATATTTTGCTAATAAATATGCAAAAAGAACGCTAAAAGCTAATGTCAGAAGCAGTTTGCGAATTACGTAGTACGTAAAAATAGACGACTACGCAACAAGCTCCCATGAAAAACCACCTTTGGGTTCCAACCCAAAAAGACTAGAAAATTCCATTAAAAAAATACGCAAAAAAAACGCTAAAAGCTAATGTCAGAAGCAGTATGCGAATTACGTAGTACGTAAAATTAGACAACTACGCAACATGCTCTCCATGAAAAACCACCTTTGGGTTCCAACCCAAAAAACTAGAAAATTTCATTAAAAAAATAAGGTAAAAAAACGCTGAAATCTAATGTCAGAAGCAGTTTGCGGATTACGTAGTACGTAAAAATAGACGACTCCACAACATGCTCTCCATGAAAAACCACCTTTGGGCCCCAGCCCCTTCCTTAAAACTGAATCATCAACTCATTATACACATTAATTCCAAAATATCCCAAACCATCATTGTCGAAATTTCCCGTTGGATTAAATGGAGTCGTACTGTTAAATCCCTGATTCAAAGCCGATTCTAACTGGATAAAGTAATCATAAGTCTCTTCATCAATACTCAATAACTGAAAACGCACAGTATCTCCCACTTCTACTGGATACATCAAAGGTCTTACGAATGTCTGTCCATCCAAACCATCATCATCATAATACGCAAACGGTCCCACTAATGTATCATTAGCAAATGTGCGCAACTGATAATGATTCTCCTGACCTGGAGCATCTTGCCATATGTAAAGTGATTGATAAAAAGGATCGCCTCCTTCAAAAAAAGGCTCATTAAATATCGTGTCAACTGCTAGTAAATCTACTGGGAATGGCGCCTCTGTTTCCGCTCGGTAAGTCACATCATCTACTGTCACTTCTATCTCATATGTTTCTCCTGAAACTACATTAATAGGTGATAAAGTATAGCGTCCATCAGCTCCAACAGGCACCTCTATTTCCTCGCCAGCTGCATTTCTAAAAATAATGTTTGCATCTGTTACTTGATTAGGTATCGCCTCACCGAAAAACTCCGTCGTCAAACTAACATCCACAACTATAGTCGAAGTATTCATATCAGCCACTGCTTCTATGACTACTCTTGGCTCAGAATTGGCCAAATCAAGATCTATTATATCCTCACAAGATGTGAAAAAGATAATGCAAATAAGACCTAATATATATGTTAATTTCTTGTTCATTTTCTAATCTTTTTAAAATCTAAAATTCCATGTTATAGAAGGAATAGCCCCAAATAATGCCAATCTCGTCGCTTCAGTAAAACCCTGCGCATTCTCGTCAAAAGTTATAGTAAAGGCATTTTTACGATTGTACGCATTATATACAGATACATTTAAATCGCTATAAAATTTATCATTATCCTTCATTACCCATGTAACTCCTAGGTCTAACCGGTGATAATCAGGCAAACGATCTGCATTTCGCTCTGATACCAAATTCACTAAATTTCCATTAATGAAATATTTTCCAGTTGGAAAGGTCACCGCGTCACCTGTGTAATAAACCCAACTTCCAGAAACACTGATTTTCTTCGTCAACTGATAAATTCCTACAACGGATAAATCATGCGTTCGATTTTGCCTCGCAGAATACCATTCACCATTATTAATTTCCTCCGCTCTATTTCGAACTCTACTCAAAGTGTAAGAAACCCAGCCCGTGAATTTACCTTTTGTTTTTTCTAACAAAAATTCTACACCATATGCTTCCCCTTGCCCAAAAATCAATTCTGTTTCTATGTCTGGATTTCCAAAAATCTCAGCTCCATCCTCGTAATCAACGATGTTTTGAAGCGCTTTATAATAGACCTCCGTAGAAAATTTGTATTCATTATTCTTGAAGTTTTTGAAATATCCTAAGGCCACTTGATCGGCTATAGTCGGCTCCACAGCTGGCGATGAAGGAATCCAAATATCCGTCGGTGTTCCTGCATTAGAATTCTCTAATAACTGAAGGTACTGGAAGTTTCTATTATATGAAAACTTGATCGAACTGCTTTTATTTAGCAAATAAGTACTTGAAAATCTTGGCTCTAATCCCGTGTATGTATTATAAAAGTCAAATTCATCATGTCGAGTAGCAGAAATTAAATTCTCCTCATCGTCGAATACTTTTTCTGTGAAAGGTCCCACATTATTGAAGATGCTAAATCGTAGACCATAATTTAATGTAAGTCTAGAATTAACCGTTTGCTCATTACTCAGATAAATTCCTGATTCCAGCGCTGTTTGGATTTCAGTGTCTTCTTCACTTGGCGTGTTGTTAAACACAAAATCAACGGGCTTGAAGCGATGAATATTAGAAATCCATCCGAAAGCCACTTTATTCTTTGGGTTAGGGTAGTAGTTGAAATCTTGTTTTACTGTATAATCAAAAATTCCAGCAGATAAATCTACATCGATAGCACCCACATCCACACTAAATCCATAGTCATAATCTGAATAGATAAAAGAGGTGTTTTTGAATAACTTTGAATTGATTGTTCTACTCCAACGTGCAGTTAATGTTTGATTTCCCCAGTCAAAACCAAACGCGTCAAAACCTAAAACATCTCTTCCAAAATATGCCGAAACATAAAGTCTGTCTTTATCTGTGATTTTATAATTTGCCTTAGCGTTAAAATCATAGAAAAAGAGTTGGGTTTCATCGAGAAGATCAGTGAAAAGACGACCAACAACATCGGCATAAGTACGTCTGCCTGAAATGATTATAGAACCTTTATCTTTAACAATAGGACCTTCTATAGTAGCACGCGAAGAAATCAATCCAACACCACCTGAAGCTTCCCACTTTTTACTATTTCCGTTTTTCATGCGAATATCCATCACAGAAGAAGCACGACCACCATATTGTGCAGGAATTCCTCCCTTATATAGCTTGACATCTTTGAGCGCATCAGAATTAAATACCGAGAAAAAACCGAGTAGATGAGAGGCATTATAAACAGGTGCTTCATCGAGTAAAACCAAGTTTTGATCAACATTTCCACCTCTTACGAAAAATCCACTTCCGCCTTCTGAATTACTTGCAACACCAGGAAGCAATTGGAGGGTTTTAAACACATCTTTCTCTCCGAGTAGGACAGGTATTTTTGACGTTTTCGCCACATCCAAAGTTACCACAGAAACCTCCGTATTTGTTACATTACTATTCTCTTCAGCCTGTGCCACCACTACAACCTCGTCGAGCTGGGAAGAAGAAGGAGCAATCTCCATATCTAATGTAATATTACGGTCAAGCTCCACCGTTTCTTTCTTCGTTTCATAACCGATATAGGAATACACGATAGAGTACGTCCCTTTGGGAAGAGTCAAAGAATAAAAACCGTAAAGGTTAGTATTAGCGCCTACAGTAGTGCCTTCAGCAGCAACAGAAGCATATAGCAATTCTTCACCAGAGGAGGCATCTTTCAGATAACCACTGATGGTGAAATCCTGTGCGCTAAGATGAAAAACAGAGCAAAAAAGGAGCAAAAAAAGATAGATTTGTTTCATATATTTAATTTGATCCAGACGAGTCAAAGCAAAACGCATTTTATCTGGTTCATTCACATATTGTCATAATACGGGAAAATAACCGCAATGATGTCTAAAAAGTTGTGGAATAGAGTGCTTTATAAAGTTAAAAAATGGACAATTTATATGAACAGCTGATTTATAAAGATAAATAGTATGAAAAATTGGGCGGAACCCCATTTGGGGTCGCTATGTTCGTGATTCGCGATTCCGCTCATCCATTCCCTCGTAAACTCGGTCAGGACAAGCCACTACCAGCGCTTCCGCGGGGGTGAACGAAGGAAGTGATCTTATCTTTTTAAAGTAATATATTTTTGAGCTTAATACGAATTAAAGAAATGATGTTATTATCTTTATGTTTGAGCGTAAACGAAAAAAATAACTAATGGGAATATTTGATTTTCTATTCAAGAGAAATAATCGATCACAGCAAATCAATGAATATTTAGAGCAAGGAGCTGTTGTTGTTGACGTGAGAACTCCAGCAGAATTCAGTCAGGGTAGTGCACCAAATGCAATTAATATCCCATTGCATGAATTCAAGAGTAGGCTAAATGAAGTAACAAAAATAAAATCACCAGTTATATTATGCTGTAAAAGCGGTGTTAGAAGCGCACAAGCTACATCTGTCTTAAGACAACAAAGAACAGATTGTGTAAATGGAGGAAGTTGGCAGAATGTAAAGTCGTTGATGAACTAGTCAAGCTATAAATATATTTAAGTTATACTATTTGTCTTTCATTTGATAATTGAATAAAAGATAAGTATTCAGCTATGTTCTTTGGGTTTAAAGCCCAAAAATAAAAAAGGCCAATCTACAGATGTAAATTGACCTTTCTAATATTTCTTTAATGTTTCCTAATCTAAAGCAGGAATTCGTAAAACTTGACCTGGATAAATTTTATTTGGGTCAGAAAGTAGAGGCTGATTAGCTTCAAATATTTCCATATATTTCATAGCATTACCATATTGTGCTTTGGCAATTTTGGATAAAGTATCTCCACTCTTAACGGTGTAAAATGTGGATGTAGGAACCTGTTCTTCTACGCTTAATCTATCATCAACAGCAGCAATTCCATCTACATTCCCTAGGGCTAGGATTACTTTTTCTTTTTCAGATTGATTGTTAGCAGAACCATGAACCACTACTACGTCATCATTCAATTCTACTTTCAAATTTTCTATTTCATATCCTACATTATGTATAATATTTTCTAGTAATTGGACTTTTCGTGCATGTGCTTCATCGGCTTTGGCGTTTTCTAATTCTTCATTTTTGAAGACTTTAGTTCCAGCCTTTTTGAAAAAATCAAATATTCCCATATTTAAGGTTTTAAGTAAATCGTTTATGATTTCAGTTATAAAATTGTACGTTTTGGGCACTCAATATAGGTAAAATCGGTAATTTCAGAGGAATAAAATTTTCTAAAAATAGGAATATTATAAGTACCTTATATATATGCTATTAGCTGTCAATAACTTAGGCAAGGGTTATTTTTTTTTGAATCATTTCATTATGCAACCAAGAAATGCTGTATTAATCATAATAAAAGACTTATATTTGCGGAGTTTTTTCGGAAACTATCCAAATACAATAATTTTAAGACATAATGCAAGGAAAAGGATTAATAAGATTTTTCGCCATTCTATTAGCAATAGTTTGTTTGTTTCAGTACTTTATAATGTGGAAGACAAACACAATTGAAAATAAAGCAGAAGAACAGGCTAAAGAACAGATAACAAATTTAGAGGTTGGTACAGCAGCTTATAACCAACAGGTAAGAGAACTAAAAGGAAAGTATTTAGACGGCATTTCTCAGGATACAGTTTTTCGTATTCCGTTAATTGCAAATTATACTTATAATGATTTGAAAAAGGCAACCCTAAATTTAGGTCTTGACTTGAAGGGTGGAATGAGTGCTGCACTTGATGTTGATTTGAAGGAAATGGTTATTTCACTTTCTAATAATAGTCAAAATGCAAATTTCACTAATGCACTTAAAAAAGCTGACGAAGCTGCACCAAATTCGCAAAGTGATTATATATCATTATTTGCTGATGCATATCAAGAAGTAGCACAAGGAAGAAAATTATCAACTATTTTTAGTGTTAATCCTACGATGCGTGAAGAGATTAATGCAGAATCAAGTGATGCTGAAGTTATTGCGGTTTTAAGAAGAAAAGCCGATGAAACGGTAAAACTAACTTTCGAGATGTTGAAAGAACGTATCGATGGTTTAGGAGTAGTTCAACCGAATGTAACACTTGATGAGAATAGAGATCTTATCTTGGTAGAAATGCCTGGTATTGATAATCCTCAGCGAGCAAGAGAATTTCTAGAGAGGAGTGCAAAATTAGAGTTTTGGGATGTCTATAGAATAACTGACCAAGGTGTAGAAGCTAGTTTAAATGAAGCGGGCAGACTTGCCTCACTTAATGGTTTAATTAAAGGTGATGATACTAATCAAACACCAAATTATGAATTTCAATTTGATCCAGATACAGGAGAAAAAATAGATTCAACGTTAAAAGTTGATAGCCAACTTGGTCTTGATGCATTAATGATTTTAAATAGTGCTCAAAATGTTACATATAGTCCTGCAGTTCTAGGATTTGCAGATAGAAAAAATATTGGAGCTTTAGATTCTATTTTTAAAAATGAAAATGTAGAGAAAGCTTTTCCAAGTGATATGACGCTACTTTGGTCTAGAGAACCTACAGATACAGAATCATTTGGATCAAAATATACCCTTTATGCAATTAAAAAAGATAGATCGAACTATTACGACAAGCCAGATGTAGCTGGAGACGTAGTCACAGATGCATCCGCAAATCCTGATCCTACAACTGGTCAAATGTCCATTAGCTTGAACATGAATAGCCAAGGAGCAAAGGATTGGGCAGACTTAACAACTAGAGCTGCTAATAATGGGAACAGAGAAGTTGCAATTGTTTTAGATGATAGAATAGTATCTGCTCCTGGCGTAAGACAACCTATTACTGGAGGAAGATCGTCAATTGATGGTTCATATACTGTACAAGAAGCAAATGACTTAGCAAAAATATTATCAATTGGTAAATTACCTGCAAAGACATCTATTGTGTCTGAATCTACGGTAGGACCAACTTTAGGAGAAGAGAATATTAGAAGATCAATTAACTCATTAATATTTGGGGTAATCATGCTTCTTTTATTTATGGTTCTCTACTACGGTGGAGCTGGTATCGTTTCTATCTTAGCACTATTATTAAATGTATTCTTCATCTTTGGTGCCTTATCAAGTTTTGGTACAGTATTGACAATTCCTGGTATTGCAGGTATTATACTTACTATAGGTATGGCAGTTGATGCGAATGTGATCATTTATGAAAGGGTAAGGGAAGAATTGCGATCAGGTAAATCATTACTTGCTAGTATAAAAGATGGATTCTCATTATCTTATTCAGCTATTATAGATGCCAATGTAACTACTATCATAGTAGCGATTGTCCTAGGATATTATGGTTTAGGACCAATCAAAGGTTTCGCAGTTGTTTTAGGAATAGGTGTTCTATTATCATTGTTAACAGCAGTTCTATTAGGTAGATTAATTATAGACTGGTGGACAGTTAAAAAAGGAAATAACCTTTCATTTTGGACTCCTCCATTCAAGAATGCATTTGCAAACATGAATGTAGATTGGATAGGAAAAAGAAAAATCACTTATATAATATCAGGAGTGATTATAGTTGCTGGTATAATTTCTCTTTTAACTCAAGGCTTAAACTACGGTGTTGATTTCAAAGGTGGATACCAATACGAAGTAGAGTTCCAAGAAAGTAGTGGAGTAAATGCAGAATCATTGAGAACAGGATTATCTTCTGTTTTTGGAGATAAAGCACCTGTTGTAAAAGAAGTGTCAAATGCTAATACATTTAGTATAACAACTGATTATAAAATTAATGACAGAGATAGTCAAAGAGATGTAAATGAAGCTTTATTAACAGGAATTAGATCAATTATTGGAAATTCTGCTGCAGTCGATAGCTTTTCATTAGATAAATTTATGATTGGCCAAGTTGACAACGGACCAAATGTTAGAAGTTCTGCGACAATAGGACCAACTATTGCAGATGATATTAAGAATTCTTCTATGCTTGCTGCAATAATCGCTTTGATATTAATCTTTGCCTATATAGCCGCAAGATTTAGTAAGTGGCAATATAGTATGGGTGCCGTTGCAGCACTAGCTCACGATTCATTCATAGTAATTTCTATTTTCAGTATTCTTAAGAATTTTGATTTCATTTCTCTTGAGGTTGATCAAGCATTTATTGCAGCTGTATTAACTGTAATAGGTTATTCAATCAATGATACGGTAGTAGTATTCGATAGAATTAGAGAGTATTTAGGAATATATACAAGTAAGACTACAGATGAAGTTCTTAATCTTGCAATCAACTCTACTTTCTCTAGAACAGTAATTACGTCATTAACGACATTGTTTGTTGTTTTATGTCTATTTATTTTCGGTAGTGGAAGTATCAAAGGATTTGCATTTGCATTATTGATTGGTGTACTTGTAGGTACATATTCATCTATATTCGTTGCAACACCTTTATTACGTGACTTTACAAAGGACTTACGTCCAAAGGTTAAAAAGAATGAGAAGAAAGGATTCTCAAAAGCATTACATGGTTAATTAGTAAGTAATTACTATAGAATATATAGAGGTCAGGTTCTTTTGAATCTGGCCTTTTTTATTTTTACCATTTATGTAATTGTAACCTTTTATTAAAAGACTTGTCTTTATACCAATTTAATTTCAAAATGTCGTATAAAATTTTGATACTTAATTTTTCT
>CAZSKA010000019.1:0-28069 GCA_964607315.1 uncultured Saprospiraceae bacterium
TACTTATTATTTGGAATTTATCTTTTGTCTTTGGGCTTAAAGCCCAAAAAATAAAAACAAAAACGTACTACTCTATAATTAAATTATAGTAACCAACTGATGATCCTCCCCATATGCCTATTCCACCTTCTATATTACTATCTGCCCTTGTATATGATGCAAAAGGACCTTGATTTCCTCTAGCAAATTCTAATGTATTCCAAAAGTCATAATGCGCCATATCGATTGTTTGCCATTGGACAAGAACAGTGTCTCCTATTTCATACAAACCAGCAGTGTTAGGATCAAAATCATCTTCATTAGGGTCAGGCTGGTTGTTTATGGGGAACTCAAATGTCTGATTGTCAAACAAAACGTCATCTACTACACTAAAAGGATTCCTTAAAGGGCCTCCATTTACAGCTAATTTTAATCTATAAAAATTTGGTTCTGGAGGATCACTTAGAAAACCTGTTAATTGCCTTTCTGTGTCAAATGAACCGGGATTAAAGATGTTAAAAGAATCAATTGCAACAAAAGGTGGGATACTAGTATTTGCCCTTATTTCTTCACCTTCAAACTGAACAATCAAATCGTATTCCTCGCCTACAAGGGCAGTTATTTCGTTTGCTAAATCCGTATAAAAACATATATCGAAATCCAAAAAAGCCTCATCTATCCCTAATGTATTTATAAGTAATTCTTTCACCTCTGGATCTAATGAGTTTGTACAAATTTCCGTTAATTCAACAGATTGACCATTTCCTTCAACTCGCATAGTAGCTCCTCCTAAAAACAATTCAGGACCTTTAATCGTATCCGTTTGAAATAATGGGAAAGTCTTAGACAAAGTAACAAAAACAGGGACTGCTTCAGGTCCTGCTTGGATATAGCCCTCTACAACAACTGTAGGTTCTTCGTCAGCAAAATCAGGAATGAATACTTCTTGACAAGAAACAAAAATTAAAATGCAGAATAAGTAGATTAATTTTTTCATTTTGATGGTTTTTGTTTCCATTTATAATTATAAGTAACACTAGGAATCAAAGGAAATATGGTTACTTTGAAACTATCAAGAACTGGTGCAACCGGTGTGCTGTTTTCCGATTCTTCGAAAAATGTGAAAAAAGGATTCTTTCTATTATAAATATTATAAATCCCAAATGACCAAGAACCTGAAAATTTCTTTTCTGCATTGGGTTTTGGAGTATAATTTACAGATATATCTGCTCTATGATAATCAGGTAGTCTTGCACTATTTCTAGGTCCATAAAAGAAATTCAACGTGTTGTCTAAATTAAAAATACCTGACAAGGGTGTAAACGCTTGTCCAGTTCCATACACAAAAACAGCACTAGCATCCCATCGAGAATTTATCCTATAATTTGCCACTATAGATATATCGTGAGTTCGATCATAAACTGCAGGAAACCATTCACCATCTGCTATATCATCAAAAGATCTTTCTGTTCTACTTAATGTGTATCCAATCCACCCATTAAAATCGCCTTTTGACTTTTTAACAAAGAATTCAGCACCATATGCTCTACCCTTTCCAGCTATAAACTTAAGCTCTTCATCAACTCCTAACTCTGTAACTGCCGTTTCAGAATAATCGAGCTGATTTTGTAAATCTTTATAATATACTTCTATAGAAGTTTCTATTGTGTTATTAAGAAAGTTCTTAAAGTAACCAATTGCATATTGTGTCCCTATTTGTGGTTTTACTCGTTCTGTTGAAGGTGACCATACATCAGTTGGAAGAGTAGAAGAAGAATTACTCACGAGATGTATGTATTGATTCGTTCTAGAAATACCAGCTTTGATCGATTCTGAATCTGAAAGCGTGTATTTCCCAGAAACTCTTGGTTCAAGTCCCTGATAAGTTTTTACTGGCTCAAAAGCACCGAATGTTCTTCCATCATCACTAGTATATGGACCTATTTGCGTAAAAACAGAGTATCTTATACCATAATCTAGACTTAGTCTCGAATTAACTTTCCATTCATCTTTGAGGTAAATGGCATTTTCAAGTGCGCGTTTTGGATCAATTGTAGAACGAAAATCCACATCACCAGACGATGCATTTACGGTACTCGGTGTCAATGTATGATGTGTACTTGTTATACCGAATTTTACAGCGTGATCATTATTTACGAAATAATCGAAATCCGCTTTCAAATTGTAATCCTCTACCCCACTAAATAATTGGAAAGTAAATTCATCTTGGCCTCCTGTAAATTCAAATTGGTAGTCATTATAGATAGCCGTAACATTCATGAACAATTTATTGTTAAACAAATGATTCCATCTTGCTGTCACTGTAGAATTTCCATAAGGCAAATTAAATTCAAAATCTCTATTTGGTTGATTTAGATTTAAAACGTCTCTACCAAAATATCCACTTATAAAAATCTTATCTTTTTTTCCAAGTTTCCAATTCAGTTTGGTGTTAAAATCATAGAAAAAATAATTAGTTCCTTCAAAATTTCCGCCATTCAAGAACGGTTGAAGGAGATCTAATAGATAGGTTCTTCTCCCACTTACAATAAATGATGCTTTATCTTTAACAATTGGGCCTTGTAAAGTAAATCTAGAAGAAATGATACCTACTCCCCCTTCCGCTTCATAATATTTATTATTTCCTTCTTTCATTTGCACATCTAATACAGATGATAGTCTTCCTCCATAATTAGCAGGCATTCCACCTTTTATTAATTTAGTATTCTTAATAGCATCTGCATTAAAAACTGAAAAGAACCCAAGAAGATGTCCACTATTATAGACCAAAGCTTCATCTAAAAGTACAAGATTTTGATCAGGTCCTCCTCCACGAACATAGAAACCCGAATTACCTTCACCTCCAGAATTCACACCTGGTAAAAGCTGTATAGATTTAAGAATATCAACCTCTCCCATTAAGGCAGGCAGTTTCTTAATTTGATCCACAGGTAATTCAACTGTTCCCATAGCAGTTGATTCTATATTTTGTTTTTCTTTATCTTTTTCAGCTGAAACAACAACTTCATTGATTAATACACCATCGTCAAGTTCTATATCAAGAACTAAATCTTTATCTAAATTAATCTCAAATTCTTGATTTTGAAAGCCCAGGTAAGAAAATACAATAATGTGCGTACCTTTTTCAAGAGATAAAGAATAATACCCATAAGCATTTGATATATTTCCTTCTTGAGGGTTCGATTTCTTGTATACCGATGCACCAATAAGTGTTTCTCCATTTGCTGCATCTTTAATATAACCTGAAAGGTTATATCGTTGACCTAAGACGGAGGAATGACTTATTAACGTTAGAAGAAGAATGTGAAGAAAGGAAAGTTTTATTGCAGATTTCAAATCACTAATTTTCACCACTGTTATAACAACTCAAAGGTCGATAATGATGTATTAAAAAGGTGAAATTTTAAATTATTTTTTATTTAAATGATATTCTATTACATTTTTAACAATTCTGCATGATCTGAAGGAGTAACCTGGAAGCCCTTATTCTTAAGTAAGTGAATTACTCCTTTTTTGCCAGATAAATGACCAGCGCCAAAAGCAAAAAATGTTTTATACTTTTGCGATAACAATTCTATATTTTCAACCATATTGAAATTTCGTTTATACAAAAGGACTTCTTTTATTTCTCCAATAGATTTTTTCGAAGATTTATAGATTGTATGAATATCTTGACTTTTGTAAATTTCTAAAACCTCTTTTGATTTTCTTTTAAATTTTGGAATATTGCTTAGGGCTGACTTTAATGCTTTAAGCTGGTATGTAATAGGAATATGATAGAGTGTATTTATGTGATCTTCGAAAGATTCAACACTTCCTAGAATTTTTCCTTTTCCTTGAGCATAGTTCCAACATTCCAGATCCATAGATTGATTTAAAAGGTTTTCATCTTCAATAATAGACTTCTGAGTAATTAAATTTAATAAGAATAGCGGCATGATATTAGTAAAATACTTTAATTCTAGATTATAATATTTTATTAATTCACTATTATACTTATTAAATTTATGATCTGACAGTAATTCATTTAGTGACGAATGTGAAGGCAAAGTCATATGCTTTCCCATTTCGCGTTGACTTTCGTTGTCAAGTTTGATTTCTGTTGCGAGACATTCACAAGAATCAATTAGTTCATAAATAGGCTTAAAATTAGAAAAGGCTACTTTTCCGGAAACGTGCATGGTTCCAAACAAGTAGCCTTTATCTATATTATCCTTTTTAATCTCCCACAAGAGAGATTTCTTTTTACTCATTTACAGAATCATTTTCGTAATCAAAAGGAAGTACTTTTGATTTCTTGACTTTTGATAATGTCATCAATGTTTTTATTCTTTCAACTTCCTCTATTTGAGATAATCTTTTGAATAAAAGCTGTTCGTAAACAGCAATATCTTTACAAACAATTTTCATAATAAAATCAGCATCACCAGTGATGATATAACATTCTGTGATTTCATCAATCTCATGAACCTTTGCGATAAAATTCTCAAGTGCTTTTTCTTTTTGCCAAGCTAAATTTACTTGAACATATGTATTCACTTTTAATCCTAAAGCTTCTGGATCTACTTTTGCGTGATATGATGTAATTACTCCTGTTTGTTCTAATTTTTTAACTCTTTCTAGAGTTGGTGCAGGAGATAATCCTATTTTCTTTGATAAATCAAGATTAGTAATTTTAGAATTTGATTGTAATTGTTCTAAAATTTTTAAATCAATTTTGTCTAATTTCATGTATTTAATTTTATGCTCTTTTGGGGAGATGTACAATAAAAAATGCCAATATTTGAAAACATATTATATATATAATACAGTAACAAATAACGGCATTTTTAAAATATTATTTGCTAATATTAAAAAATAATTAACATAAATTTTACACAACCAATAAAAACTGGTTGAATTTCTATTAAGGGAATACGCCTAATTGCAGATAATCACTTGCAATTTTGTTTAAAGCCGATAAGAAAGCTGCTTCACGTAAGGTCTTCATTTTCTTACGTCTTTTGTATATATCTCTTATCTCTTTATATGCATTGATCATTGTTTCTTCTAGACCAGATCTTACTAGGTCAACTTCCTCCGCTCCTCTAACGATTACAGACTTATCTCTTTCTGATATCTTTTTTCCAGTCATTTTTTCAACAAGCCCTACAATATTACCATAGGTATTCTGATCAAATCTCTTCTCTAGTCTTCCAAAACGCATGTGTGATAAATTCTTTAACCATTCAAAATATGAAACAGTTACACCACCTGCATTAAGATACATATCTGGAAGTATCATTATTCCTTTTTCTGTTAGGATTTCTTCAGCCAGATCAGTTACAGGACCATTTGCCGCTTCACCAATTATCTTAGCCTTCACTTTACCTGCATTCTTCTCAGTAATTTGAGACTCAAGTGCTGCCGGAACTAATATGTCACAATTTATTGAAACCCAAGCTTCTCTTTTCTTAAGAGTTTTAGTTCCAGGGAAACCCAGAATAGAACCATTCTGTTTTCTGTACTTTAATAACTTTTCTACATCTATCCCATCTTGATTTTCTATAGTTCCTTCTCTTTCAGAAATACCAACTATTATAGCGCCACCTTCTTTTTGACAAATCGTGCCAGTATAAGAACCAACATTTCCTAGACCTTGGATGACCATTTTCTTTCCTTCCATACCTGGAGTAAGACCTAGAGCTTTCATATCATCTTCGTATGATAAAGCTTCTCTTAAACCATAGAATACACCTCTACCTGTAGCTTCTGTTCTACCAGCTATACCACCGTGATTAACAGGCTTACCTGTTACACAAGCTAAGGCATCAATATCACCGTTATTAAGCTGGTTATAAGTATCTAATATCCAAGCCATTTCTCTTGAACCTGTTCCATAATCAGGAGCAGGAACATCAATACCAGGCCCAATGAAATTCTTACGAACTAATTCCGTAGTATACCTTCTTGTAATTTTCTGAAGTGCATCATCATCATAGTTCGATGTTGAAATGGCAACTCCACCTTTTGCACCACCAAAAGGAACATCAACAATTGCACACTTATATGTCATAAGTGATGCCAAAGCCATAACTTCTTCTTGATTAACTGCAGAAGAAAAACGAATTCCACCTTTTGTAGGCAATCTATGATGTGAATGTTGAACTCTATAAGCTAGAATTACTTCATACTTATTTCCTATTTTAACTGGAAATTGCATTTGGTAAACTGCATTACATGCTCTAATTTGACTTAATAGACCTTGCGGAATATCTGAGTGTGCTGCTGCTTTATCAAAATTTGCAAGCACGCTTTCGTAAAACCTATCCTGTTTACTGCTCATCTTTAATTTGATTTTCAAGTTTAGTTAATTTTCTATCTAGAGTAAATAAATACACAAAAACACCAATCAAAATAGCAACTAAAACGAAAATAACTGCTGTCATTTTACCGTTTGAAGATGTTTGACTTGTCTGTGCCGTTAGACCTATTCCTCCTAGAACTAGAAAACAAAAACAAAATATCTTTTTCATTATAAAAGTATTAAACTAGTCATTTCATGAAATGTTGTGCAAAGTTATATTTACTATTGATATAAAATAATTTTTTACATATCATTTCTATCGAAAAATATTTTTTCCTTTAGTCTCTTAATACGCAATAATATTTGCCCAAGCCATACACCTAATAATGTAAATCCTATTACTGCAGGATAAAAGACCATACGCATTGTATTGTCTAAATCTTCTCCGCCTAATGCTGGATTCCCTCCATTCCCAGGATGTATTGATGGCGTTATTCTTGGAAGTACAAATATTAATGGAATAATCGTTATAAACGCGAATATATTATATGCTGAACTTACTGTCGCTTTTTTATCTAAATCTTCCATTCCAGACCTTAGAATCCAATATGCTAAATACATTAACATAGAAATTGCTGACATATTTAATTTCATGTCATTTGTCCAATAAGCTCCCCAAGTAACTTTTGCCCAGAGACTTCCAGTTATAAGACCTAAAATACCAAATAAAATACCACTATAGATTAGTGATGATGCTTTATGATCATAATCTATATTCTTTGTAATTAAATAAAGTGCGCTACATATTGCACCGGCAAAGAACAATATGAACATAGCAAACCACAAGGAAACGTGATAATATATATTTCTAATAGTTTCCATTAAAATGTTCCGATAAGGAAATAGAAAACCTTCCTTCTTATATAGTTTTGGAACTTCATTTTTCCATTGGGTTGAACCCAAATTATCGCTTTTTTTAAGCTGAATTCCCTCTGGATAGACTATTGTTCCATTTTCGGCATCAGTAATAAATAGTGTTAAGGATTGTATATTAGAATCAGCTTGTAAATTTGATGGCATATTAAAATCAAGTAAAAATTTATTATCCGCTGTGCGTACACTTTTCGCTTCTATAAAATTTACTGAATCTTTTTTAATATATGCTCTTATGTCTTTCGCATCTAAATTAGCTCTATAATGACTAACTGTAAATTGCACCTCTTCACCGGAATAAACAAGATACGGAGATACGGATGTAATTCCTGGCTTTAATGGAACTAAAGTTCCTACTATAACTGCATAAAGCAACAAGACAATTGCTAAAATTTTCCACCACAATGATTTCATCCGTTACATTTAATTCAAGAGTTTATACTCGCCACAAAAATGGGTAAATTATTACAGCAACACCGAATAAAACTAGATCAATTCCTAGTAATAAAATTATATCAGAATTGATGGAAGTATCCTTCACAATAGATAAAGATGCTGCAGTTATCTTAATTAACAACAAAAGTATAGGAATGATTAATGGAAGTGATAAAACTGACATTAAAACAGATTGATTACCTTGTTGACCCAGCACAGCTGCAACAAAAGTAAAACATATAGAAACTCCTAATGAACCGAGAAATATGGCAGTAGAAAACAATATATAATCATCTATAGGATGAATGGTAAACAAACTTAATGCTCCCATTAATGCAAAACTAACCAAGCATAATACTAATGTGTTATAAATGATTTTTGAAATAATTATCTCACCTGGTTTAACCAATTGATATATATAAAGATATTGCCTACTTAATTCACCTGAAAAACTTCGAATTAAAGCATTAACACCAGCAAACAAAAATATAATCCAGAATAAAACATTCCAACTCATCGGAGTAATCTGTTGAAATGATCTATATATTATATAAGAACATAAAAAGACAAAGAGAAGAATTGCCCCTAAGACATATTTCTCTTTCCATTCTATCTGAAACTCCTTTTTTAAGAGCGTATATACATTAGTCCATTTCATTAACTCAAAGGTAGCATTTCAGAATATATAAAATAAAAAAAGTGCTACATATGTAACACTTACTTTAAAGCTTAGAATCAAGCTTATTTTCTTTTGTATTTATACTTTATCTATCCTTTATATGAAGTTATGGAATAAATTACTTGTTTTAAGGTATTCGCATCTAAAACTATAATTTCCATAACCCCTCCTTCTGGAGAATCAGGATATTTTTTCTTTGCTGCGGCTCCTTTGTATATTGATACATCTTCTATAAAATCTGGACTCACTTCACTTCTTAATTCTGTACCTAAATACCTTAGTGTTAAATGACCATCTTCTTCCATGATTTTTACACCTTCTAGGTCTAAGCCCTTCATCTCCTCAATACTAGCTGTGTTATTATCTTGAATAGGAACTTTAATTACAAAAAGTTTCTCAGTTATAACTTCACTAGAAACGTCAGTTGAAGATTGTTGTCCATGAATTAATGTCATGCTACTTAATAATAAGAACATGAATAGTGTGAAGTATTTTTTCATTGATTTCAATTTATTTTCTATAACCTTAGACAAGTTAAATCGACTATCCCCCTATTAAGAACAATGGGAAAATGGAAATCATATTTACCTACCTCTTTGGGCGTAAGCCCAAATTAAAAATTCATATAACTAAGTTCTTCGTTTTCAGCAGTAATGGTTAAAGAAGGTTTGTCTGCTTGCTCTACTCTACCAATTATCTTTGCATCAATATTAAATGATTTACTAATCGCAATCAATTCATTTGCAACTACTTCATCAACATACATTTCTAGACGATGTCCCATATTGAAAACTTGGTACATTTCCTTGAGATTCGTACCAGATTCTTCTCTAATGTGCTGAAAAAGTGGAGGTATGTCAAATAAATCATTCTTTATAACATGAACGTTATCAACAAATTTCATCACTTTAGTTTGAGCGCCACCCGAACAATGAATCATTCCATGAATTCCTGATTTACAATTCTCTAATGCTTTTTTGATCAAAGGAAGATATGTTCTTGTTGGTGACAAAACCAATTTCCCCATATCAACTCCATCAACCATTGATGGATCTGTTAATTTTTTTGATCCTGTATAAATATATGTGCTATCAACATTTGGATCGTAAGACTCAGGATACTTCTCTGCATATAATTTACTAAAAACATCGTGTCTACCACTAGTTAAACCATTGGAACCCATTCCACCATTATAAGCATCTTCATAACTAGCTTTCCCATCTGAAGCAAAACCAATAATGACTTGACCTGGCCTAATATCATTGACAACAAGATCTTTTCTTGGTAATCTTGCGAAAGTTGTATAACCAACATCGATCGTTCTTACAATATCTCCTACATCCGCTGTTTCTCCACCCGCTAACTTTATAGAAACACCATTATCATGCATCAAAGAGATAAAATCATTACACGCATTAATGATTTCCGAAATAACTTCACCAGGAATCAACTTGTAATTTCTTCCTATAGTGGAAGAGAGAATGATATTATCAACTGCGCCTACACATGCCATATCATCTACATTCATTACTATAGCATCTTGAGCAATTCCTCTCCATACAGACAAATCTCCCGTCTCTTTCCAATACATATAGGCTAGACTACCTTTTGTTCCTGCCGTATCAGCATGCATAATATTACAGAATGTGTCATCACCTGCAACATAATCTGGCATAATTTTACAAAAAGCTTTTGGGTATAGTCCCTTATCTAAATGAGCTATTGCTTTATGTACATCATCTTTAGTTGCTGAAACACCTCTAGCACTATATTTATGAGAATCATTCATCTTTCTAAATTAAAGCGCAAATATAATCTATGCTATTGTATAGATATAACAAATACATATTTATGTTTTTAATATTTGACTTCTAAACAAAATTATGGCACAGTATTTGAATTATAACTTATTGACGGTATAAACCGTCTCTGTTAAAACCTACCAAGCAGCTCTGTAAATCAGGGCTGCTTTTTTTTTAAATAAAATGTATAAGAATTAATTGACAGCCTCTGTCATCCTAGTATTATGCTCGTAATTTCTAAAGTCAACTTGACTTACACCACTTACTCCTTTCTCTTCCATATACACACCATACAATACATCTAGCTCTGCCATTGTTGCTTTATTATGTGTAACAACCAAGAATTGAGAATCTTTAGAAAATGCTCTGATTATATTAGTGAATTTCTGAACATTGTGATCATCAAGTGGCGCATCAACTTCGTCAAAAATACAGAAAGGTGCTGGCTTTAATAAGTATAAACTAAATAATAAAGCTGATGCCGTTAAAGTCTTCTCTCCCCCACTTAGTTGCGATAAAGATTGCGGTCTCTTACCTTTTGGTTTTGCGATGATTTCAATTCCACTACTCAAAGGATTCTCTGGATCCAATAAAATCAAATCACAATTATCATCTTTCGTAAACAGAGATCTGAACACTGTGATAAAGTGACTTCGTATTTCATCAAATGCCTCTAAGAATAGGCTTGTTGCAGTGGTTTCTATTTCTTTCATGGTTTTAACCAACTGATCTTTAGCATCAATTATATCATTTCGCTGAACTTCTATGGTGTTCTTCCGTTCTTCCATCTCATTATAAGCCTCCACTGCCATAGGATTTATCTCACCGAAATTAGCTAACCTATTCTGCAGCTTTTCTATTTGAATCTCCTGCTCATCTATAGAAAAGTCTTCAGGAATTTCAACATCCATTTTATCTAGCTGAACACTAAATTCTATATTAACACGCTGCTTTATTCCTTGAAGCTTGAATTTTATATCAGTTGCTTTATCTTTTTTCCTATTTACTTCACCTTGGATATCTGTGAATTCTTTATTCCATGAACGAAGTATATTTTCTTCATTCGTTATCTTTTCTTTTTCTTCAAAGTAAGAAAGTTCTATTCCGCCTAAATCACTTTTTTCAGCTTTACGCGTCTCATAGTCTTTTACAAGTTCTTCTTTTATTTTACGAAGCTCCACTTGTCTTGACAACTCCTTTGATTGTTCTCTTTCAACACCATTTTTCAATGCTCCTATCTCAGCTTCTGTCTCTTTCGATTTATCTTCTAGAACCTTCAGTTGATTATTGATTGTTTCTAGTTTATTTTGTTGACGAATCATTTCTATATTCGCCTCATTAGTCACTTTTGATTGCTGCGAAAGTTGTTCCGTCAGTTTTGTGAGTTCTGAAGATTCTCCTTCCATTGGGGAATAATCACCTAAGATCTTAGTTATCTTTTCTCTTTCTTTTTCAAGCTCTACTATCCTAGTTTTATTAATAATAAGCGTTTCTTTTTGAGTAGACAGTGTAGTTGATTGATCTTCTAATTGTTTTAACAAACTCTCTTGAGATGCCTGCATTTTAAACAGTTCTCTATTATTTTCATTCAGACGATCCTGTAATTTATTTATCTCTTTCTGAAAGTTTCTTTCTTTCCATTCTTGTCTTAATTGTTCAAGTTTCTTTATCTCTGTTCGTATTGCTTGTTCCTTATTCTCCAGATCTTGTAAAGAAGCCTGCAATTTCTTAAGTTTTGATTTTCTACCAATTTTATTTGAATCAAATTGGGAAAGGCTTCCGCCCAATATTTGACCATTCTTAACAAGAAAAGTACCAGCTTCATTTGCTAAACCATGCACCAATAGAGATTTATCAATATTCTTATTATCTTTTACAACATAGATATCAAATAATAGATACTCAATTAATCGCTTATATTTTGACTCAAATTCTATCTTATCAATCATGCTATCTAAAGCGGAATTACTCCTTTCCAGATCTGAAATATGCTCCAGAACAAAAAACCGAGCTTTACCTCTTTGCTTATCAACTAATAAGTCTACAGCATGAACGGCTTCTTCAAAAGTTTCTACAACGAAATAATCCAGATAATCTCCTAGAACTAGTTCTACAAGTGCTTTATCTTTATCTTCGCAAGAAATAATGTCACTAAGTAATACTTTATTCCCACTCCACTCTTTTTGTAGGAACTTTATTGATTCAGAATACCCTTCAAATTTATTAATGATACTCTCTAAAAGATTGATTTCATTCTTTTTGACATCAACCATTCGCTGAGCATTTCTGTGCTCAGTTCGTTTTTTATCTAAATCCGCATCTATTTCACTTAAAGTTGTTTTTCTCTTTGAGTCTTCATTTTTAAGTGAATCTAGTTGTTCTTCTATTGCTTTTATTTTGGTTTGGGTTGAACCCAAAAGCGAATCATTTTCTTTTTGCTTTAACAATAGTTCTTCGTCACGGTCTGATAAGTAGTTTATGGTGTTTTCTGCCTGTTGTATTTTATTCGTGCTTATCGCATGGTCTTTTTCAATGGCCAAGAGTTGTTTTTCCCACTCTAACTTTTCCTTTGCTTTTTGTTCAACTGTAGCTTTATTCCTTTCGTATCTTTCCTTTAGTTCTTCTTGTACACTTAGCTTTTCATTGTAGATGTTTTCTAATTCTACGAATGTGAGATTTTCCTTTTCTTTAGTTTCTAATAATCCAGTGGAATCACTCTTAAGTGTTTCTAGTCGATCATTAAGAATGGCTGCTCTCTTTTCTAAACCGTTAATTTTCTCATCACTAAAAGATATTTCCTTTAGTAAAATCTCCTTTCTATTCTCTTTTCTTCTTATTTCATCCGTAATAGATGATATTTTTTGCTGAAATAAAGAGAGCTGTTTTTCATCGTTGATGTTTTTCAACTTCTGCTTTTCTAAAGCAGCTTCTTTCTGATTAATTTTTGTTCTTAACTCATTGTATTTTACATTGAGATCAAGAACCTCTTTATTAATCAGAGAATATTCATCTCTTAAAGCAGATTGTTTTGCAGAGTAAAAGATTAAGCTAAGGTCTTTATATTTCTCTTTTATATCAAGATATCTCTTTGCTCTTCTAGCTTGTTTCTCTAATCCTTTTAGATTCGCATTTATTTCAAAAAGTAAATCTTCTACTCTATCGAGATCTGTTTGGGTTAATGATAGTTTAGAAAGTGCCTCCTTTTTTCTGGTTTTATACTTAGAAATTCCAGCTGCTTGTTCAAACATTTTTCTCCGTGAATTTTCCTTATCTTGGAGAATAGCATCAACCATTCCTAATTCAATAATAGCGTAGGAGTTAGAACCTATTCCCGTGTCAACTAAAAGGTTTCTAATATCTTTTAATCTACATACGACATCATTAAGTTTATATTCAGACTCACCACTTCTAAAAAGAGTTCTGGTGATTTTAACAATGTTGTATTCAGAAGGAAGAATGCCTTTACTATTTTCAAAAGTAATAGACACTTCAGCTGTACCAGATTTTTTACGTTTCTTAGTACCATTAAAGATTACATCTTGCATTTTTTCAAGACGTAACTCTCTTGACTTTTGTTCACCTAGTACCCAACGTATAGCATCGATAATATTCGATTTACCAGAACCATTGGGTCCCACTATACCAGTTACGTTCTCATTGAAGTGAACGATGGTCTCTAGAGCGAACGATTTAAAGCCTTTTATTTCTAATGATAATAAACGCATAGCCCGCAAATGTACTACCTAAGGAAGAATTATTTATAAAAAGTTTTCCACATAGGGCTTTGGTAATAGGATGTTTTCAACACATTTGTTGATATTTTATAAACAATGTGGAAAACTACATCGATTTTGTGTTGAAAGTGAGCTTTTCTAGATATCTTTCTATTAAAGAATACATTCTACTCACTAGAGGTATTATCTTTACATCATGAAACTATGTATTGCAGAAAAACCATCGGTAGCTAGAGAAATTGCTAATCTACTCCAAATTAAGAAAAGGCAAGATGGTTATTACGAAGGAAGTAATTACTGTGTTACATGGACATTCGGTCATCTATGCTCACTGCAAGAACCTAACGATTACAGAGATCAATGGGCAAAATGGAAAATTGATGATTTACCAATGCTTCCAGACAAATTTCATACGAAGGTAAAGAATGACAAAGGCATCAAAAAACAATTCAACGTAATTAAAAAGTTAGTCAAGAAGGCTGATATCATAATTAACTGTGGTGATGCAGGTCAAGAGGGAGAATTAATACAGCGATGGGTGCTAAAAGAAGCTAACAACAATAAGCCAGTAAAGCGATTATGGATTTCTAGTTTAACGACTGAAGCTATGAAGGCGGGTTTTAAGAACCTAAAGGATGGGGAAGAATTTGATTACCTATATTATGCTGGCATGTGCAGAGCAGTTGGGGATTGGATACTAGGCATGAATGCTACGAGGTTATATACCATGAAATACGGCACTTTTGGAACAGTCTTATCTGTGGGAAGGGTTCAAACCCCTACTCTAGCTATGATTGTTAAGCGTCATCATGAGATAGAGAACTTTGTTTCTGAACCCTTTTGGGAGTTAGAAACAGCATACGAAAAGACAATATTCAAATACAAAAAAGGACGTTTTACTAAATTAGAGAGTGCAGAGCAAATATTCGACAAGATCAAAGCACATGAGCTTAAGATTACTGACTTCACTAGAAAGCCAGGAAAAGAATATGCTCCAAAATTATTTGATTTAACCGCTTTGCAAGTACATTGCAATAAACGCTTTGGGCTTAAAGCCGAAATGACTTTAAAAATTGCACAGAGTTTATACGAAAAGAAGTTCATCTCTTATCCAAGAGTAGACACCAGTTACTTACCTAACGACCAATACAAAGAAATACCAAAAATTTTAAAGGGATTATCTGCATACAATGACTTAATTCAACCTCTTTGGGCGGAAGCCCTAAAAAAAAGCAGCAGAGTATTCAATGATAAAAAAGTAACAGATCACCATGCTATAATACCTACAGGAAAATCTCCTGGTTTCCCTTCTGATATAGACAGGAATTCCAATGCAGAACATAAAGTTTACGATGCCATAACAAGGCGATTTATAGCAAATTTTTATCCCGACTGCGAAGTTTCAAAAACGAATGTTTTAGCTGCAGTTAATGAAGAGATATTCCATGCAAATGGGAAAGAAATAGTGAAGGAAGGTTGGAGAAAAGTGATAAAGATAAAAGAAAAGAAAGATAATGAAAAGACCATTCCAAGTTTTGTCAAAGGTGAAGAAGGTCCACATAAACCAAAAATTTTAACAAAGAAAACCCAGCCACCTAAACATTATACAGAAGCTACACTTTTACGTGCAATGGAGACCGCAGGCAAACAAGTTGATGATGATGAATTAAGAGAAATGATGAAGGAAAATGGAATAGGAAGACCTTCGACTAGAGCAGCTATTATAGAGATTTTATTCAAGAGAAACTATCTCGTAAGAAAAGCTAAAAATATACATCCCACACAAACTGGTATCCAGTTAATTGCTGTGATTAAAAATGAATTATTGAAGTCACCTGAGTTAACTGGACAATGGGAGAAAAAGCTCCGTTACATTGAAAAGAAACAATATAATCCTACCAAATTTGTAAATGAAATGAAATCGATGATTTCTCAGATAGTTCATGAAGTGCGAATGGACAATTCCAGTGTTAAAATAGATGCTCCTGTTAAGAAAAGGCGTAAAACATATAAGAAAAAAGCTAAGTAAAGCTGTTTTTTAAAGATGATTTCCAGTTTGTAAGAAAGAGGTAATAATATGAAAAAGCAATGATCATCAACCAATAGAAGATCTCAGTGCCCCAAGCTACTTGTAGTCCATAAGTTGTATATTCTACTATATAATATAATAGTAGTAAATAACTTACCGAAGTAATCAATTTCACAACAAATCCCCATAAAGTTTTACCCATTCCTATTATACTGTCAAAGTAGATAGAACCCGCTGAGATAAGGAACATGATTAAAATTAGCAAACGTAGAATAGGTGTCGAATTTTGAATAAGACTCATGTCTTCTTTTCCAAAAAGAGGATAAAGCAATTGTTCAGGGAATATTAATATAGGAATAGTAATCAGCATGGTTAAAGCAACATTCAGTGTAGCTACTTTATGTGTGACAGGAATGATTTCTTCTAAGTTTTTAGCACCAATTAAATTACTACTTATAGTGTTCATCGCAGAGGCAAAACCCCAGGTTGGTACTGATAACATCAGATATAAGAGTCTTATGAAATTTGAAATACCTAGCTCATCTCGACCTAAATTTTCGATAACCCCAAAAAAGATAAGCCAAGAACCCATTCCTACAATAACCTGCAGAACAATATTTATCGAGATTTCGAAAATCTCATAAAAATATGCTGGTTCTAATACAGGTTTTGACAATAGATTAGGAACGATTGGTCTAGATTCAAATATCATGTAAAGTACAAATACTATAAATGCAACCATCTCTGCAATAGAACTTGCTAATCCTGCTCCTGCCATACCTAATGAAGGAAATCCCCATTTACCAAAAATAAAAAGGTAATTGAATAATAAATTAATCCCTAGTAAAATCAGAGTATCAACTATTATAAATTTTGGTTTAGCTATACCTGTATAATATGCAATGATTGCAACGCCCACATAACTAAAAAAGATACCATAGCTTCTATATAAGATGTATTCTACTCCTTTTTCCAAAAGAATAGGATCATCTATAAAAAGTCCAAGTAAATGAGATGGAAATAATTGGAGAACTACAAAAATTATAAAGGCGAGAAATAATTCAAAAACTATAAGAGAATAGAATGCTTTCCTAATTCCTGCAATATTATCGGCCCCTTTATAACGTGCTATAATAATCTGACCACCACGTGAAAAACCAAAACCAATTGCAGAAATAATCAGATACAGCACACTAGCAATGCTGATTGCTTGGAAATCTAATTCGTTATAATGGTAAAGAAAAACAGAATCAGAGACAGCAATTATATTTTGCACAGCACTTCCTAAAATAATAGGAAGTGCTAGTGTGAAAATATATCCATATGATATGTTGTTTTTCAAGTGTTTCTGGTCTTAATCTAGAGGTTTATCTACTTTGTTTGCTAGATCACAAATAAAAGCATATTCTGTGGCAATCTCCTTGAATCTCTCGAATCTACCACTAGCTCCACCATGACCAGCTCCCATATTCGTTTTAAATAATAATGGCTTATCATCTGTTTTCATATCACGTAGCTTTGCGACCCATTTTGCAGGTTCCCAATACTGAACTTGTGAATCGAAATAACCAGTTGTTACTAATAAGGCTGGATAGTCTTTTTCTTCTATATTATCATAAGGTGAATATGATTTCATATAGTTATAATATTTCTCTTCATTAGGATTCCCCCATTCGTCATACTCGCCTGTAGTCAGTGGAATGGACTCATCGAGCATAGTTGTTACAACATCCACAAACGGAACTTGAGCTACAGCACCTTTCCATATTTCAGGAGCTTGATTAATAACAGCACCCATTAATAGTCCACCTGCACTACCTCCCATAGCGAATAGATTGTCATCATCACTATAATCGTTTTTTACTAAATACTTCCCGCAATCAACAAAATCATTGAACGTATTCATTTTGTTCATCAATTTTCCATCTTCATACCAATGCCTTCCCATTTCTTCACCTCCTCTAATATGAGCTATGGCATAGACAAAGCCTCTATTCAATAGGCTTAAACGTACACTTGAAAAAAAAGGGTCTAATGAGTTCCCATAAGATCCATATCCATAAAGCAAACAAGGTGCAGAGCCGTCAATTTTTGTATCTTTATGATAAACAATACTTACTGGAACTTCAGCTCCATCCCTCACCTTCACCTTAATACGTTCGCTTCTATAATCTGATGAATTAAATTCACCTAAAACCTCTTGTTGTTTCATCAATTCTTTTTCTTCAGAATCCATGTTATAATCGAAAGTGGAATTAGGTGTTGTTAAAGATGTGTAGCCTAATCTTAAAACATCAGTATCGAAATCAGGATTTGTTGAGGTATACATTAAACTAGCTGCTTCGCCAAAATCTATATAACGATCAATATTTTTAGAAGAAGATAAAACTCTCAACTTAGTTATGCCATCTATACGTTCACTCAAAACCATATAGTTCTTAAACATTTCTACACCTTCCAATAATACATCCTTTCTATGAGCAATTGCATCTTTCCAGTTTTCTTTAGTTGTAGCATTAACGGGAGTTGTCATCAACTTAAAGTTTTTCGAATCATCCTTATTAGTGCGCACATACCACTTATCTTCAAAATGAGAAATACTATATTCTAAATCTCTTTCTCTTGGAGTAAATACTTTGAAAGTTCCTCCTGGATTATTTGCATCTAAGACACTATATTCTTGAGAAACTGTAGCAAAAGATCCTATAACAATAAAGTCTTTAGATTTTGTTTTATATACAAATGATATAAAAGTATCATCTTCTTCATGGTATACTTCTTCATCTGCTGTTGCGGGTGTCCCCAAAGTGTGTTTAAATATTTTGTAAGAGCGTAATGATACAGGATCTTTCACTGAATAAAATAATGTCTTATTGTCATTTGCCCATACTGCTGAACCTGAAGTTGCTGGTATTTCATCCTTAAGCATTTCCCCAGTTTCTAGGTTTTTAAACTTTAACGTATATATACGTCTACTTAGATTGTCTTCACCATAAGCAAGGATTTTGTTGTTAGGACTTACAGATCTACCTCCAATATTAAAAAACTCATGTCCTTCAGCTAATTCATTTACATTCAACATGATTTCTTCATCAGCTTCAAGACTACCTTTTTTCCTGCTATGAATTGGATATTCTTGACCTTCTTCAAAACGTGTAATATAATAGTATCCATTATCCTTATAAGGAACACTCATGTCCGTCTCTTTTATACGCCCTTTTATTTCTTTAAACAATTTGTCTTCAAATCCTTCTAAATGACTCATTGCTTTTTGCGTATAATCATTTTCTGAATTCAGATAATCAACGACTTCTTTTGTTGCTTGATCTGGATTCTCAGCATTTTTCTGTTCATCAGATAATTTCATCCAGTAATAATTATCTATACGCTCATCTCCATGCATTTTGTGAACGTATTCCTCTTTCTTCGCTGAAGGTGCTTCTAAAGTACTCACCTTATTTTGCAATTCTGACATTTGATCTTCTTTATTTTGATTTTGGCAACTGAATAGTAATGTTAATCCAACTGCTATAAAAATTGTCTTTCTCATATATTGTAAGTTAGGTTCTAAATGAGGTTAACTCAATTAGTATATTTAACCCGAATTAGGCAATAGAACTTCGTAATAGATTTTCTATTGTATAATGCGGATTTAATAACGCAATATATAATAATATAGGAATTTAGAAGTATTAAATTCGATGTGAATTTGGTTTTAACAGACTAGTTATGTGGAATGTAAGGAATAAAAAAAGGGGCAATTCAAAAAGAATGCCCCCTTTTAATAAATCTAAAGCTCTTATCTTGGAATTAAGTTGAATTCCACTCTTCTGTTGAGTGCTTTTCCTCTTAATGTATTATTATCTGCTATAGGTCTAGATTCTCCGTAACCTGAGAAATTCATTCTTGACGTACTTATTCCTGCTCTTGCTAAGAAGTTATAACACGATTCTGCTCTTCTTTCTGATAATCTTTGATTATTTGTGGCAGATCCGGTATTATCAGTATGACCACTTATAGACAAATTAAAATCTGGGTACTTTCTCATAATATCAGCAATCTGGGTTAGAATTCTTGAAGATTCAGATTTCAATGTTGCACTTCCTGTTTCAAATTGTACAGCACGCATTGCTAATTCTAATGTTTGTCTGTCTTCAGCTGAAATCTCAGGACAACCATTATTTGCTACAGAACCAGGTGTATTAGGACAATTATCTCTAGTATCATCAATACCATCTCCATCACTATCAGGACATCCACCATATGCAGCAATACCTGGTCTATTTGGGCATTTATCTGCAAAATCAGCAACACCATCTTTATCAGAATCTGGACAACCTCCAGTTGCAATCGGTCCTGCTGCATTAGGACACTTATCTTCAGCATCCGTTACTCCATCATTATCTGCGTCTAATAAAGGACAACCATCATTACTTGCAAGACCTGCTAAATCAGGACACTTATCAATAGAATCATAAACACCATCCTTATCTCTATCAGAACCAGGACAACCTTTATTGTCAATTAATCCAGCTAAATTAGGGCATTCATCATCTTTATCACTAACTCCATCACCATCACTATCAGGACATCCATTCAATGCTGCTAATCCAGCATAAGAAGGACATGCATCTTCATAATCTGCTATACCATCTCCATCACTATCAGGACATCCTTTTAATTCTATTGGTCCGGCTACTTGTGGACAAAGATCTAGTTCGTCACTTAATCCATCATTATCACTATCGTTAGGAATTTTAGCCATATCATCTTTAGACGCTGAATCTTTACCGAATAGATAAGTAAATCCTAAACCATGCTGTAAATTTGTTCTATCTTCTGAAAGTGAAAATCTATAAGTTGATTCCCAGTTTATTATTCCTCTTGGAAATACCTTAAAGTTCAATCCAAAACCAAGTGGTACTTGAAGATTAAATTCACCAATATTTTCATTGACACCATTTAATCCACCGACTAAATAAGGAACGACAATTCTATTATCTTCATAAAATTGATATTGTAAATGTGCTCCTAAACCATAAATAGTTTTATGGTAATCAGTAATACCTAATTGACTTGATGGAACTCCTACATGAAAAGGAATCGCTAAATTTAAATTTTTAGAGAGATTATAGTTAAAACCAATTTCATAGCCAGAATGGTATCTTCTTAATGCAGTTAATTCTCCTCCATTTTGAGACTGATAATCTAAGGCTAACTTTTTAAAAGTAAGTCCAGATTTATAATTTGGATTTTGGGCTTGTAAACTTAATGTTGCGAAAAAAACAACAAAAAGGCAAAGAAAAATATTTCTCATAAATCACTCAATTTCTTTAAAAAGTACAGAGACTCAACAAAGTTAATATTAATTATTTAAATAATATGTAAAAATGTTCATATTATATTTTTTTAACACATATAATATTTTACATCTTCTATGTCTTGATTTATTATCCAATGTATACTTTTGTTTCAAAATGATTTCAAATGGCTAAATACATCCAGATTTTTGTAACAGGTGGTACTTTCGACAAGGATTATAATTTCATCTCAGGTGAGCTGTATTTTACAGACACCCATCTTGGCAGAATGTTTGACCGAGGTCGCTCCACACTTCTTACTGACATTAAGACCCTTATGATGGTTGATTCGCTGGAAATGACCGAAGCTGATAGAGATATAATTATACATAATTGCAAACTAGCAAAAACGCATAAAATAATAATTACACATGGTACAGACACCATGGTTAAAACAGCTGGAAAGTTAGCCGCACAAGAAGAGTTAAAGAATAAAACAATAGTATTAACTGGAGCTATGATACCATATGCATTTGGTACATCTTCAGATGGATTCTTTAATCTTGGGTCGGCTTTAGCTTTTGTTCAAGCTCTTGAACCTGGAGTATATGTGTGTATGAATGGAAGATATTTCAATTGGGATAATGTTCAGAAAAACCTTGATACAGGATACTTTGAAGAAGTAAACTAATTGTTTAGCTTTTTAAAAATAAAAATGCTAGTCAAAACGAATTGACTAGCATTCTCCTTTATAAAATTGGATTAACCTAAATAGGCTAATATTTTTTATTTGAAATCATCGTCGCTTAATCCAGAATTAACTTTCAGGTCTACTTTCTTTAATACAACTACTTCCGGCATCATACCAGAAATAGAAATTGTAGAAGGAAACATTACACCATTTACCGCTTCATAATCTGTGAATTCATTCGTCAAAGAAATAGTTTGGCCTTGCGCTTCCAGAACTTCAGTTGAACGTCTAAGTAAATTAGTTTCTACATCATAATATTCTGTAACTGACTTATCTCCAGGTTTCTTAACCAAAACAATATAATGAGGTTTTCCATCAATTTTTTCAATTCCATCTAATTTAATTGAATAGTCTGATGTACCATAAAGTGTTTGAAGTACAGCTACAGTCTGTTCTTTAGCAGCTAAAAATTCAGCACCTTCAGTTAGTTCACCACCACCTTGCATTCCACTTACTTTCAACACGGATCCATTAAAAACTTTCTTTTGCATTGTCATTTCACCTACTTTAACTTCACTTGACATCATAGAAGGAGACTTCATTTTTGATACAAACATTGCACCTCTACCCATAAGCTGAGTTTCATAAACAGATTCCATATCTTTGATGCCATCAATTTTATCTTTACCACCTAATGCATCTAGATAATCTCCTATAACGATTTCAGCTGTATGTCCTTCTGGAATCTTTTCGTCAGCAGGCTCAACGTAATTTCCTTGAACATCATAAAAATCGATAGTTTTATCTGCATCAAATTGAATTAATTTTTCAGCAATATCACTCTTATTCCCCACTACTACTATGTGTGCATTATCAGGAGTTACATATTTTTTAGCCATTTCTAAAATATCATCTTGAGTTACTTTAGTAATATTTGCTATATAATTTTGATAATACTCTTTTGGTAAATTGTATTTTGCTGTATTCAAAGCTAATCTTGCAACGGTAGATGGATTACTTATTGATCTAGCGAATGTACCAATCATGAATTTTTTAGAAATATCTAAATCTTCTTCTGCTACTAATTCAGTTCTTAACTTATTCATCTCATATAAGAATTCTACAACAGAAGAATCTGTAACTTCATTTCTTACACTTGCAAATGCATTAAATGATCCTTGATATGGATCAATGCTCAATGAAGATCTTGCACCATAAGTGTAAGCTTTATCTTCTCTAAGATTTTTCATCAATCTACTTGAAAACACACCTCCTCCTAAAATTGCATTCATCAGTGATGCTTTTATAGCATCATCATCTCCTGGTTTTATATCTACTGGATAAGCAATATTTACTACAGACTGTACAGCACCTACTTTATTCACAAAATCAACTGATGCACCATCTAATTTCTTAGGAGTTGGCATAGGAGCATATGATATCATTGCTTCAGGATTCTGCCATTTCCCAAAATATTGCATTGCCTTATCTTTCGCGTCAGATGGCGTAATATCTCCTACAATTATTAAGTAAGAGTTAGCTGGATAAAAGGTATTCTTATAATATGTTTTTACATCGTCTAAAGTGATACTATTTACACTTTCATTTGATGCACTTAAACCATAAGGATGATCTTTCCCAAATAGAACCGAGCTTCTAACTCGGCCTGCAATAGCGTTAGGATCATCCTGAGCCGATTGCAAACCGCTTATCGTTCTTTTAATTTCCTTATTAAATTCTTCTTCAGGAAAAGCTGGGTTTAATAATACATCACTGAAGATATCTAAGTATTCATCAATGTGTTTATTTAAACATTGACCAGATGCTGACCTACCTGATGTAGATAGACTTGCACCTAAATAATCCACTCGCTGATCAATTTCTGCTTTTGTTCTTTTTGTAGTTCCTGCTGACATTAAAGAACCAGCTATGCCTACATATCCTGTTTTGTTTTTCCCACCTATAACTTCTAATATAGGAGGACTATTCAATGAAAGCTGGAAATTCACAAGAGGTAATTTATGATTTTCAACAATGATTATTTTTAAGCCATTATCTAATTCTTCAATAGTATAATCACCCATTTGTACAGGTTTAGCTGGCCCTGATTCAGGAGCTTTAGAACGGAAAGTCATCACTTTATCTTCCATCTTATGCTCCATCTCATCTTTCATCTTATCCTCCATGGCGTCGGTAGTTTTATCTACCATTTTGTCTGTCGTTTTTGGAGTACATGCTACCATTCCTAAAACGATTAGAGGCAATATATATTTAAATAGTTTCATTTCTAAATTTTTACTTTCTTTATCAATTAAGGGTTTGCTGGTTTAGGTAAATAATACAGTACTACCCTTTTATCTGGAGTAAGATATTCTATAGCAGCATTTCTAATATCTTCTTTTGTTACGGAAAGATATCTATTTAATTCACTATTCACTCTTGAAGCATCATCAAAATAAGTCTTAGCACTTGCCAAGTTCTGAGCAACTCCACTTAATCTTCCATTCTGGTTAATCAAATTAACTTCTATCTGATTTCTAAGCTTTTCAAATTCTTCATCAGTAATCAATTCAGTAGCTAATTTTTTCACTTCTGCATCCATTCCAGCTTCCAATGTTTCAGGTGCTACTCCCCCATTAACAATTCCAAATGCCAATGATACACCGGGATCTTCTAATCCTAACGGAAAAGAACCTACAAACAGAGCTAATTGCTGTTCATTTACTAATGATTTTGTCAATCTAGAACTCTCTCCTTGAGAAAGAATTTGACCAAGCATATCAACAGCATAATAATCAGGATTATCTATCCCACAAGTTCTATAAACTTGAACCACTGCAGGTAATTGAATATTATCATAGATAGTATCTCTGATTTCAGTCATCAAAGGTTTTGGATTTTTATTTGGTCTTGGAATTTCTCCAACTCCAGCTGGAATATCAGCAAAATATGTTTTAACTAAACGCTCCGTTTCATCATATTCTATATCACCAGCAACTACTAATACAGCATTGTTTGGTACATAAAATGTAGCATAGAAATCTTTATAATCAGCTTCTTGCGCCGCATCTATATGCTCCATAGAACCAATAATTGGCCATTCATATGGGTATCCATCATATGCTCTCGACATTGATTCAGCTAAAATTGATCCATAAGGCCGATTGTCCATCGTCTGTCTCTTTTCTTCTTTTACAACTTCACGTTGTGTTTCTATACCTATATCATCAACTTTAGCATGAAGTAATCTTTCTGACTCTAACCATAAACCTAATTCTAATTCATTACTAGGAAGGATTTCAAAGTAATACGTTCTATCAAAACTAGTATTCGCATTTAAGGTGCCTCCAGCTTTCTCAACATACTTACTATATTCTCCTCTAGGAATATTCTCTGACCCTTCAAATAATAAATGCTCAAAAAAGTGTGCAAAACCCGTTCTTTCAGGATTTTCGTTCTTTGATCCAACATGATACATGATAGATACTGAAACTACTGGACTGCTATTATCTTTATGCATAATAACATCAAGTCCATTTTCTAACCTTAATTCTTTGTAATCTATTTGCAATTGGGCAAATGCAGAACTTACCCAAAGAAAACTCAAACAAACAAGTATAATTCTCATATGATTCGTTTTAAAAATTTCGGTAAATTTAGAATAAATGAAACGAACAGATGAAATTTAAGGATTAAAAGCGACAAACAATCTACTAAGAAATACTATAAGTGTCAATTATAGGTGAAATAGTAAAGTATTTTAAAAACTACGTTCTAAAAAAAATAAATTGGATTAATAATTATAAAATTAACCAATTAGAAAGATAAAAACTCTTTTAGGTAAATTTGGTTGATAAATTGGAAAGACAAAAAAATGACGATATGAAATCTATAGATAAATCAAAACCGGTCCTAGTAACTGGAGCAAATGGATTTGTTGCAAGTTGGGTTGTTAAAAACTTATTAGACAATGGTGTACATGTGCATGCAGCAGTGCGTAGTCCAGATAATAAAAACAAAGTTGGACATCTGGAAGAATTAGCTCAAAACAGTCCTGGACAAATAAGTTTTTTTGCGACCGATTTATTATCTGAAGGTTCATATGCTGAAGCAATGAAGGGATGCGAAGTTGTATTTCATACGGCATCTCCTTTCACTATTGATGTAAAAGATGCTCAAAAGCAATTAATAGATCCAGCTGTAAATGGAACTGCAAATGTGTTGAATTCTGCAAATAAAACACCTTCTGTAAAGCGTATCGTTTTAACTAGCAGTTGTGCAGCTATTTATACTGATGCAATTGATTGTGCTAAAGCACCAAAAGGAATATTAACTGAAGATGTGTGGAATACTACTTCTTCCCTAAATTATCAACCTTATTCCTATTCAAAGACCTTGGCAGAAAAGAAAGCGTGGGAGATGAAGGAACAACAGCAACAATGGGATTTAGTAGTAATGAATCCTAGTTTTGTAATGGGACCTAACTTAAATCCTAAATATTCTACTTCTGAAAGTACTAACGTTCTTAAAATGTTAGGAAATGGCGAAATGAAAATGGGTGCCCCCAAAATGGGTGTTGGTGTAATTGATGTAAGAGATCTTGCCGAAGCGCATGTAAAGGGTGCTTTTACTCCATCTGCACAGGGACGTCATATCATTTCAGCACATAATACTGATTATTTAGAGATGGGTAAATCTTTATTGCCAAAATTTGGAGATAACTATCCCTTACCTAAAAAAGCATTACCTAAATGGCTTTTAATGGCAGTGGGACCAATGGTCAATAAACTTTTCACCCGTTCTTTCATCAAAAACAATGTTAATGTAGAATGGAAAGCTGATAATTCTAAGTCTATAAATGAGCTTGGCATGAGTTATAGGAGCCTACAAGAAACAATGGAAGATGGCTTCCAAAATTTGATTGATGCAGGGGTGATAAAATCATAAAAAATCAGTTTTTATTTTACAATAAAAAAAATTAAGAATATTCGGTAATCTTAAAATAATATCATCCGAAATATATAAAAACAACCTATCTCAGGGGATTAAAGCAACTTGTCTACCTATTATCACCCCCTTTGTCCACTCTTTGTCCACCTAATAATTTTCATTATACTTTGGTAATGGTGCTAAATTTGTGAAAAATTTATTCACCAAAATAATCGCTATGCCAAAGCAATTTATTAATTCAAGTATTGTATGGATATGTACAATGTTTTTTTCAATTTCTATTTCTGCACAATTAGAAGAAACTGAATTTTATTACGGTTTTCATTCAGGTGCAACTTTTGCATCAATAGGTGATGTAGAAACAACTTTGATTAGACCAATATTTAATACTGGTACATTTTCAACTTCTACTATTAGAACTTTAGGATTTACAGCAGGAACTTCTATTTTCTACAGATTTAAAAAATCTAAGTTTGCTATTCAACCTGAAATATCATATTCTGATTTAGGTGGAAATTTTCTTTACGAAGATGTAGAAGACTTTTCCTACACCATTGATTTTAATTTCAATTATCTCTCTATTCTTCCAAAAATAAAATATTACTTAGTCGGAGGATTAAACATTTCAGTTGCTCCTCAGCTAAATCTAATTATTAACAAATCTAAACTAACCTATGTATCTAATCAACCTGATTTAGGTCCAGATTTACAGATACAGCAGAGTTTAAGACAAGTACTAAAGGGCAATAGTATAGCTTCTTTCAGTTTTGGAATTGGTTATGATCTGCCATTTGGCTTGTATACTGATCTGTCGTATATCATAGGAATCACAGACTCAATAGAAACTTTAGCAAATGGCTTCTATTTTATTGAGAATCAGAATAGACTAAGTGCATATAAAATAACACTTGGATATAATATTCCATTCTACAATTAATAACATGAAAAACATAGCTTACATAATCGTTGCTGTTCTATTTTATACAAATATTTCCGCGCAGAATTTTTGGGTTAAACCCAAAAAAGAAATGGATAAATGGTGCTTTACCGATAAATCTACAGGTACTAGTTATTTCTGTGACTCCACTACTTCATTACAGAACTTCAATCCAATGTTTTCGCTTGATGAAAAAAATATAGAATTTCCTTTTACAGAGGGTGATAGACCTAATGTCTATACAGTATATCAGACTTCAGACAATAATGCCGAGCAATACATATGGGGAATAA
>CAZSKA010000020.1:0-5739 GCA_964607315.1 uncultured Saprospiraceae bacterium
GAGTTTTGTTGTGGGTAATTAGCAAATAACAATTCTTGCCCTGAGTTAGCCGAAGGGAACAAATGCCAACGTGATTTGGGAACGTGGAGTATTTTACCTCATCCTAAACTCTTCTCTTTTAGAGAAGAAAGGGTAAATAGCATAACACAGTAAAATAAGCAAAAAATCAAATGACTACCTTGTCAAAAACACAAACTGCGCACCTAATTCAGACAATACAAATACACAAAGATTATCTTCTGGATTTCTAAAGATGTTCTTGAATTCTTCTATGTTTTCTTCTTTGATGATCTGTTTGTAGACCATTTCTTCCAATGTGGTAGCATGTATATTCCAATTACCTTTCACTTTACCTCGCTCAGCGATTAAGATGCCAATCTCCATATTTTGTTGATGAGCAACGAAAATAGGGTATTCTGATACATCTTGATCGATGATAACTTGTGATGCATCGAACATCACTTTTTTGTACACTTTTAATTCTTCTTCCAGCAAGAGAAATTTTTCTGCTGAATGTTTTTCTGCTTCTTTTTTCATTATTTATCCTTGATAACTAGAATGGTATAATAATGCTACTGTTTCTACATGATGTGTGTGTGGAAACATATCTACGGCTCTTATCTTCTTCACAAAATATTTCTCACTTAATAAATTAATATCTCTAGCTTGTGTTGCCGGATTACATGAAACATAAACGATCTTCTTTGGTTCAGCGCGCAGTATAGTTTCTACTACTTCTTTATGCATACCAACTCGAGGAGGATCAGTGATAATGATATCCGCTTTACCGTGTTCTTCAATAAATGCATCTGTCAATATATCCTTACAGTCGCCAGCGTAAAAGCGTGCGTTTTCTATGTTATTTAATTCCTTGTTTTCTTCAGCATAAAAGATAGCTTCTTTTATTTCTTCTATTCCCGTTATCGACTTCACTGAATCAGCTACATATAAGGCGATACTTCCTAATCCTGTATATAAATCATATACATTTTCAGTTCCGTCAAATTCAGCATATTCCTTCACTACATCATAGAGTTTTTCCGCTTGTAAAGTGTTTGTTTGGAAAAAGGACTTCGGTCCTATTTTAAATTTCACTTGTCCAAGTTTTTCATCTAGTACTTCCTTTCCATAATAGTGAATGTATGGTAAATCTATAGTAGTAGAATTAACTTTATTACTCACCACATAGTATATACCTGAAATCGCTGGAAATTCAGCTATCATTGCATCAAGTAATGGGAATAATTGATCTTCATTTTTATATGCTATAGAAAGTAAAATCATGAACTCACCTTCTCTATTATTCCTCAACATGATATTACGTAACCAACCTTTTTTTGATCTAGAATTGTAATACTCAAAATCTTCTCCTTTCGTATATTCTCTTAGCCAATTTCGAATTTTATTACTAGGTGAAGGTTGTAGAAAGCATTCATTTAAATCTATGACTTTGTCGAATGTTCCACTTTTATTGAAACCAAGTCCTTTTTTATCTGCTATTTCTTCACCACTTTCTATCTCTTCTTCCGTCATCCAACGGGCAGAAGAAAAACTGTATTCTAGTTTGTTTCTATAGTGCTTGGTTTTATCGCAAGCAAGTACTTCATCCCAGCTATCTGCATCTAGTTTTGCGATTCTTTGGATGGCGTTTTTAACTTGTAATTCTTTATGAAATAGTTGTTTTTCGTAACTCAGATTTTGCCATTTACAACCGCCACAAAGATCGAAATGCTGGCAAAATGCTGTGATTCTATCCGGTGAAGGAGTGATGATTTCTTTTACCACACCAAAAGGAACACCTTTTTTCTTTCTCAAAATGACAGCATCTACTTTATCTCCTGGCACTGCACCTTCTAAAAAATATACTTGTCCTTTTTCGTCACGACCTACAGCTCTACCTTTATCAGCGATACCGCTAAGTACGATTCCTTCTACGTTTTTTCGCCTGTTTCTTCTTCCCATTTTTACTTTTGTTACTGCAGACGGAACGAAATTCTTCTATTTTGGGCTCGACCCTCTTCCGTACTATTGTCTGCAATTGGTTGGCTTTCGCCCAAAGCTTTAATCTGTATTCTATCTGATGAAATTTGCTTCTTTATCAGATATTCTTGTACAGCTTTTACTCTATTTTCCGACAAAAGTAAATTATCTTGATCATTACCTACATTATCTGTGTGACCAAAAATTATAATTTGTAAATTAGCTTGTTTTTCTAACAATCCAACCAAGCGATTTAACTCATCAAAGGAAGCCGATAGTAGTTCAGATTTTCCTGTTTCAAAATATATATTTCGAAGTACGATTTCTTCGCTTTCTTCTTCTTTTTCGGCTACTGGAATTGCTTGTAATTCAATAGTGTATACAAAAGGATTATCCACGGTATTGTTGATTGTGGGATCTATATGGTCAGAATAAAACAAGTAGCCTTCTTTCTCTACAGTTAATTCATAAGGTGTATTTACTTGTATAATTTCTGTGATACCTTCTGTGGAAATACTAAGTGTTTTTTTAGTCTTGCTCTGTGTGTTTTTAATTAGTAAACTTGCTTTTAATGCTTGTTTTGTCTTCGCATCAATTACTTTTAGTTCAATGTAGCTAACTGGATCTGGTTTAAATTTACTTGGTAACTCAAATCGATAAATATCACTTTTAAGAGATGTTTCTGTTTTTTCTGTTTTCGAGAAGTAAGCATATTTCCCTTTTCGGTCTACAAAAACACCACCTTCATCTTCAGGGGAATTAATGGATGGTCCCATATTAATTGGTTTTGACCATTTGCCGTCGTCTTCCTTTTTACTTACGAATAAATCATAACCTCCCAATCCGGTATGACCAGTTGACATGAAATACATGGTTCTACCATCAGGATGAATATATGGACTTTCTTCGTTACCTTTTGTGTTGATTATATCTCCAAGGTTAGTAACCTCTCCCCATGATTTGCCATTATTCCTAATGTAGTAAAGATCTTTATTCCCTTGTCCACCAGGTCTTCCACTGCTAAAGTAGACCGTTTTTCCATCAGGTGAAAAAGCAGCTTGAGATTCCCATGACTGCGTATTGGCTACTCCCATGTATTTCGGTTCTGTCCATTTACCTTCTTTTTTTAAGGAGATGTAAAGGTCACAACTTCTATATCGTTTAGGAGCATCGCAACGAGTGAAGATCATGTATTTCCCATTTGGTGAAATTGCATGAGCACCTTCATTTCCTTGTGTGTTCAACTCAATTAATGGTCGTGCTTCTGTCCATCCATCTGCTGTTAACTCACTTTGGAAGAAATCTTCTTGCCCATCTACTCTTCTAGTAAAAATAATGGTAGAATCATTTGTGGACAGTACCGGTTTATATTCAGGATGAATAAGACTATTAATTTGATTGCTTAATAGTTCAATTTCTACAGGTTCACTATCAGTTAATATGGATTCTATTTCTTCTAGCTTTTGGAGGCGAAGTTTTGCATTCTCTAATTTTCTTGATGACCTAGCTCTATTGATATATTCTTGAAGATTGGATTTTTCACAGTTGTAGTCTTCTTTTGCCTTACAGATTCCTGCATATATATTATACCAATCTGGCTCATAATCAGGTGATTGATTAATTGCTTCTTTGAGCAATTCTCCCGCTTTATCGAGATTGCCCTGAAGGTACTCTATACGACTAAGCTCTACTAAAGCATCTGTAAGAACCGGTTCTTCTTCAAGTAATTTTTCAAGTTTTTCTTTTTTGGATGCAGTATCAGTACTGGTAGATAGCGCCTGAATTTTGTTGAATTTTTTGAGTGTTTTTTTTGAAGCGTCAGGGAGATTTATGTACGACTTTTGGGCGTAAGCCCCATTAAAAAAAAGCACAGCTAGAAGTAACAAGGAAAGTTTATACAGAAATTTCATTAGCATCTTATTAATCGAAAAGGCGATGAATTAAATAATGCGGTTGAATGGAAGCTATTTGTTTTGCTTTTCAGTAGTACGAATGAAACTAGGAAAACTTGCGCTACCATAATGTGCGAACATCTTATTATGTTCTATTTCCACATCATAGGTTTTAGAATACTCTTTCAATAATGCCGAAAGATATTCATATTCCATGTTTTTAGAATTTGGTTTTGGGTAAAAAGCAATGTGCTTGATGCTACCATCCGTATTCCAAAACACATTAATCCAAATTTTAACTCCGTTGATATCGATTTCATTCTCGATAGCGTAATTTTCAAGACCAACAAGGAAAGTTAACCATTTTGAATAGGCTTTGTCCATGTCGTTTTTGCAAACTGTCATGAGAAGATCAGGTACAGTGGAAATCATTTCATTGTACATTTTCTCATGCTCTCCTATAAGAAATACCCTAGGTAAAGTGTCAGAAACTGCTTGCGCTTTTGCCCGCGGCAGAATGCTGATGGAGATTAAGAAAAATGTTATTATGTACTTCAAACTAAACTATAATAATGGTAAATATCGTAAATTCTCATAAATATGCACTTTCTGAGTAAATCTTAACTCATTTAATAAGTGTTAATATTTTACATATAACTATATTTTTGTTACAGAGTACACGGATATTCAATGTATTTAATGTTTTTTTAACGAATAAAAAATGAGATGTTTTGAAATTTGGTATAGTTTTTTGTGGGATTGTTAGGTGTATTAGTCTTATTGGTGAATGAATCAGTAGAATGCTTTAGGATAAAAAAATACTAATGTATATCTTTGTCAAAGCGCAACTGAAAAATTCAGATGACTTTTTGATCATAACCTTTCTTATGTATATAGATATTTTATTGGGATTGACCCTTGTTCTTGGGTTTTTGTATGGCTATTCTCGAGGAATAATAAAGACTATTTTTTCTTTGGTTTCTATTATGGTCGGTATCATAGCTGCTATGAAATTATCCCCAATAGTTATTACTGGATTAGAAAGTCTTATGCCGAACAATCCTAGGTTGACCTATATTCTGGGTTTCATTTTGACATTTGTAGTCGTCATTGTTCTAATACGTTTCATAGGTAATAAGTTAGAAAAGTTACTAAAAAAATCAGGTGTTAATTTCATGAATAAGTTCATGGGAGGTTCTGTAATGGTGGTATTCTTTGGTATCATTTATAGTTTCATTGTGTGGTTCGCTAATGAAGCGCGATTGCTTTCTGAAACACAGAAAGATCAGTCATTTACCTATTACATTCTGGAACCAATTCCAGCAAAAGCACGTGCAGAGTTTGAGACTTTAAAGCCAGTTTTTAGAGAGTTTTGGGATAAGACGGTGGATACTTTTGAAAAGATAGGCGAAAAAGGATCCGATCTACAAAATAACAATACTCCAGATGATTCTATGGAAGTAGAAAATTAAGGAAGTCACAAAATATTTACATAAGTTTTTATTTATTCTTTTGTTTTTGGGCTTAAGCCCAAAATATCTATGGCATATTACGTGCGATCTAATATGAATTATTAACGGGTTGATAAGATTTTTTTCAATAAAGTTAGTAGAATGTGTTTTTGGCTTACGCCCAAAGAAAATGGGGCTTTCTGCCACTACTTAGAAATATAACCCAAATGAAGCATTAGGATATCTATTTCGAGCTCAAACTGTTTCAATAATGGAAACATCCAGCTCTTTTAATGCTCACCATGATGGTGAGCATGTTTGCGCTTCAAAAGAACTGTTATACCAATTTAACTCCATAATGCCGCATTTCTTTTTACTTAATCTTTCAATTTCTTCCTTAAAAAGCCTCGCCGTAA
>CAZSKA010000020.1:5749-28061 GCA_964607315.1 uncultured Saprospiraceae bacterium
CTGTTATGCCTACGTTTTTTAACTCGAACTAGAAAAATTAAGTATCAAAATTTTCTACGACATTTTGAAATTAAATTGGTATTAAGCTTCCATTCACTTTGCATTTTAGGCCCTCATGACGAAAACCTAATGTATAATCCGGGTTGTAATAAGGAGGGTTCAGGGTTTTATGGTTAATATAAATCTGTGTCGTGTTTAATTAACGACGTATTAAGTTACTTTTAAATCAGAGTTATTCTTTTAATTTATATAGATTTGATTTGATATATACACTTATAGTACAATTTATTCCTCGTAAAAGCAGGAAAACGCAATTTTAAACAATAGAAATAAATGCATATTCAAAAAATCTTAAAAGCTACACTAACTTTCAGTCTTATATTAATCTTTGCTTTTTGGGCGGAAGCCCAAAAATTAGAATTCGTTCAAGGACAATTCATTGTGCAAATTGATGCCGATAAAAGTATTGATAATGTTCTAGAATCATTCGAGAGAATTAATGGCTATTCCATAGAATTGGATGAGCGCGTTACGCCTATATTAAATATTTATACAGTAAACTTTGATTACACTAAATTAAGAGATCAACAGGTTTGGCGTGACCTTTTAATGCATCCTAATGTGGAGGCTGCACAGCATAATCATTTTATAGAATTACGTCAAAACATCCCTAATGACCCAGAATTTCCTAATCAATGGCAATATATTAATAATGGCCAAGACGGAGGAACAGTTGGTGCTGATATTGACATGCCAGAAGCATGGGTGCATGCTACAGGAGGTGTAACAGTTGATGGAGATACGATTGTGGCATGTGTAATTGACAACGGAATAGATGCTAACCATCAAGATATAACACCTAATTTATTTATAAATCACGAAGAGATTCCTGGAAATGGAATAGACGATGATAATAATGGGTTTATTGATGATGTAAGAGGTTGGAATACAGCTTCAGATGATGATAATGTATATACTGGAGGAGGTCATGGAACACCTGTGACAGGAATCGTAGGAGCGAAAGGAAATGATGAATTTGGTGTAGCTGGTGTAAACTGGGATGTGAAATTAATGATTGTAAGAGGTGGAACAGGTGTAGAGAGTGAAGTTTTAGAAGCCTACTCTTATCCACTTGCATTCAGAAGAAAATATAATGAAACGGATGGTGCTGAAGGTGCATTTGTCGTTTCTACTAATGCGTCATGGGGTGTCAATTTTGGGCAGCCAGATAATGCGCCATTATGGTGTGCATTTTATGATACATTAGGTCAAGCAGGTATATTGAATTGTGGTGCGACTATAAATGGTAATCAAAATGTGGATGTAGTTGGTGATTTACCTACTGCATGTTCATCCGATTACATGATTTCTGTTACGAATATGAACAGAAATGATAATAAAGTAACAGGTGCTGGTTTCGGATTAGAAACGATTGATTTAGGCGCATTTGGTCAAGAAACTTGGACGACTGCTTTAGGTGGTGGATTTGCAGGTTTCGGAGGGACATCAGGTGCAACACCACACGTTACAGGAGCTATTGCTCTACTGTATTCCTTAGAATGTAGTAGTCTTATCGATATAGCAAAAGCTGATCCAGAAGCAGCAGCTATTTTAGTTAGGCAAGCAATATTAGATGGTGTAGATCCTAATGCATCACTTGACGGAATTACAGTTACGGGCGGTAGATTAAATGTAAATAATTCTGCCGAAATTTTATTAGGGCAGTTTTGTAGTGATTGTCCAGCGCCATTTGATGTTTCTACAAGTGTAGATATAGATTCTATAGTAGTTAATTGGGTTCAAAATGATACAACAACATCAAACTTCAGATTTAGAGTATTGGGAGAGATGGATTGGAATACATTTGAAAATGTAGGAGATTCTTTTACCATTAATGATTTAATGTTATGTACATCATATGAATTCCAGATTCAAAGTATGTGTCAAGATTCTACTGGTGAGTGGGGAATATTTAGAGTAGTAACTTCATTAGGTTGTTGTGAAGCGCCAGCTGATTTTTCAGGTGAAATTACGGGAGATAATGAAATTACAGTTTCATGGACTGCTGTAGAATTTGCGAATTCTTACACCGTAAGATATAGAGAAGTAGGAATGGTAGATTGGATAGAAGAAATTACATCAGAGTTGTCTTTTGCTATTTCTGGATTAATGGATTGTACAGAATATGAATTTCAGGTCCAACCAGATTGTGAGTCGGTATCACCTGATTTCACAGAGAGTATAAGTCTATTTATTTCGAATTGTGATGATCCATGCTTAGAGATACCTTACTGTGAAATAGCAGGATATAACTCTACAGAAGAGTTTATCAATAGATTTGTATTGAACGATCTCGATAATGAATCAGGGAATGATGGAGGTTATGGCGATTATACAATGGATTTTGCACCGACAATTATGCAAGGAGGAATTTATGAAATTACCTTAGAACCTATATGGGTTGGTAATACATTTGTAGAATCTTTTGCAGTTTGGGTAGATGGTAATCATGATGGAGTTTTAGATGAAAGTGAAAAAGTATTATCTGTAGACGGTGTTACGGATGTGTATAAGGAAGTAATTACTATTCCATCGGATACAGAATTAGGTAATACAAGAGTAAGAGTAGGAATGCGTTTTAATGCGCAACCGCCTAACTGTACACCGGATAATTTTATTGCTTTTGGTGAAACGGAAGATTACTGTTTTACAGTAACAGAATTTATGTGTACACCTTCGCAAATAATTGACACTACTTTTACTTCAACTGATGAGATAGGATTGTCATTTGAACAAAACTTTAATGTAGATGACATTTTTATTTCGTATAAAAAAGTATCAGATGTAGATTGGGTCGAAGAAGCGATCATTGGATTTGAATATGTTGCTAGTGGTTTAGAAGAATGTTCGGAGTATGAGTTTAGAACAAGAACGCAATGTGGTCCTGGATTTACTGACTACACTGAACCTGTAATTTTCGCCACTCAATGTGTTAGTTCAATTGAAGATTTTGAAAATTCACTAGTAACCGTATATCCGAATCCATTCAATGATGTTCTTACTATAAGTAAGCAAGCAACAGAGTTTTCATCATTCTCGTATGAAATTTATAGCCAATTAGGTACAGTGGTACAAAAAGCATCTCTTTCAAATGTGGAAAATCAACAGATTACTCTGAATGCGCTTTCATCAGGGATCTACTATATCAGAATTTTAGGAGAAAGTGAAACTATCTCTTATAGAAAGATTGTTAAGATGTAGTGGATGAATTAATGTATAAATGGAAATCAACTGAGTATATCACTCAGTTTTTAGAACAATTGAGGCTTGATTTGTTGGAAAACAATCAAGCCTCAACTGTTGGGCTTAATATAAGTTTGGATAGAAATTACGGTTTCATTGTTAAGACAAGAGATAATCTGAATAAGGAAGATCATCTTCAGCTTAAGGAGTATATGGTAGATCAATTGAAGTCACATGGATATAAAGTGAATAGAGAGGTAGGAGAGGAGATTTTATTGCAAGCAAGTGTACGTGCGAGGGTAAATGGCAATCAATTGTTTGGTACGACAAAATTGATAGATAAAGGCTATGAGATTAGGATTTTGGTTACACCGTATAATGATAGGTATTATGGAGAAGTGAGTGAGAAGCGAGAGTTAGTGGATTTGTTGTTTGGCTGATGATTTGAAGGGAGTGAAAATGATTAAAATTTTAATGCTACTAAATTCTGAAAAGTCTGTTCTCATTGCGTTTCGTCGCTTTTTTTGTATGATGAAAAAGTGTAATGAAGAGGGAATAATGTTAAATGTTAACAAATTTAACATTTGGAGAAAAATTTAGTTAAGAAAATGTTAAATAGGATAAAATTTTAATACTACGAAACCCTGAAGTACCTGCCATCATTAACTTTCAGCCATTTTTTTTGCACGCTAATAAAAATCGATTCTACTCGCCTTTTACTAACTGTCTTTCACACATATTTTATCATCATTTATCCTCTTCTTTCATTTTAACTTTTAATTAAAATCATCACAAAGAATAATATTGTTATCTATGTAGATGTTTACTTATTACACTACCTTAATTCAATGAATTTATTAAAGTCTATTTTTCTTCTGTTTTTTACAACTTGCTTGTTCCAACTTGCTGCTCAGCCTGATGTGAGCGAGCTGAAAGGTGTAGATACCATCTATAAAGATTATATCAGAACAATAGAATTCTATAGTGGTGGAGATGAGTTAAGCTTGCCTATTATCGATAAGAACTCTGGAGTACTGCATGTGGGATTCGACGATCACTATGGAGAGTACATAGATTATTATTACACAATCACTCATTGCGATAGAAACTGGAAGCAGACAGAAAATGTGGAAATGGCGGATTATATGAATGGATTGTCAGAAATTCAGGTCGAAAGTTTCGGTTCTTCTATCGGTACAATAGCTGATTATACACATTATGATTTCGATTTCCCCAACGATGATTTAAGTTTTAACTGGACAGGGAATTATCTATTAATCGTCTATGACTCCGATCAAACTGTTGTTTTTACTAAAAAGTTTTATGTGGTGGAAGAAGTGGTTTCTATTCAAAATCTACAGTTTTCACGACCTAATGGAGTAGGAGAGTTTTCTTCTCATCAGGCTTTTGAATTTCAGTTAGGCATAGGTAGATTAAATCCTCTAAATCCATTAGAAGAACTTCATGTAACTGGATTCCAAAATCGATTTAATGAAAGAAGCTTAGATTTTAAACAGCCTTTTAGAGTGAGAGATGATAGAGCCTTTTTTCAAATAGGTAATCAGTTTAGTTTTCCAGGATACAAGGAGTATAGAGAATTTGACACTAGAGAAATTGTATCTGGCCAAGGAAGAGAGATTTTTACTATAGAACGAACTGAAACAGAGTTGAATGTTTTGTTAGAACTCGACAAGAACAGAAACCCAAAATCGAATTTTACGATTAATGATGCGAATGGAGGATTTTTGATACGAAACAATGATAGGAGATTTGGAGATGAAGATATAACTTCCCAATATTTGAATGTAATTTTCACTTTGCGAACTCCTATAGAAGAGGAAAGTAGAGTTTATGTTTTAGGTGATTTTAACGACTACAAAGCTTATCCAGCATATCAAATGACTTTTCTACCTAACGAAGGTATTTATACTGTAGAGGTTCCACTTAAGCAGGGATATTACAATTATATGTATGGAACGGTTTATGATAATGAAGTTCCTGATCTCTTCAGATTTGAAGGAAGTACGTATGAAGCGGAGAATCGCTATCACTTCATGGTATATTATCGACCACTATCTGGCGAATATGATCAACTCGTTGGCTATTTAAATCACTCTCATCAACCGAGATAAACTAGCCTTTCATCTTTTTTTGACCCTTCTTTATAGAAATTAATTTCTAATCCCCACTTTATTATTTAATTTAAAGTTTCTAAAATAAAGCTTATGAAAAAAGTAGCTTCTTTTATACTATTCTTATGCATGATAAACTCTCTAGCGTTTGGGCAGTCTAAATCATTGAAAGAATGTATAGATATTGCATGGGAACGTAATATTAATATCAAACAAGTAGAGCTGAATGAGTGGAATAGTGAAATAGATTTGGCACAAGCTAAGGCTGCACGTTATCCTAGCTTGAATGCAGGAACTAGCTTGAATTTATCTGGACGGTCTGTTGATCCTACCAATAATCAATTCGCGGCAAATTCTTTTTATACAAACAATTATAACCTGAGCAGTAATGTATTGCTTTATAGAGGTGGCCAGGTGCAGCAATCTATAAAAAGGGCAGGTCAAAATAAAAAATCAGCATCTTATCAAATAGATGATATCAAACAAGATATTGCCTTACAAGTAGCAAATGCCTACATAAACGTTATTTTAAGCCAAGAGAATTTGGGGATTACTGAGAAGAGAAGGGATGCTACAAGTGAACAAATAAAGCAAGTTGAGTTATTAATAGAAAGGGGCTTACGCCCAAAGAATGCAATTTACGATCTCCGTTCTACCATTGCTACTGATGAACAGAATGTGGTCGCTGCTCAAGGGAATTTAGATATAGCTTTTTTGAATTTGTTACAGTTGATGAATGTCAATCAAAAGGAGCGTTTTGATCTTATTATTCCTGAAATTGTGGTAGAATCAATTACGGATCCTTTTACTATTAATGTAGATGAATTATATGCAAAAGCATGGCCAAATCAACCTGCAAACAAGAATGCTAATGTTCAAATAGAAATTGCAGAGACAGATAAGAAAATTGCACAATCTGGCTTATTGCCTACTGTAGCAATAGGCGGAAGTATAGGATCGAATTATTCAAGTTTGGGTCAAATGGTTACTGGAACACAAGAACAGGTGTTTGATCAAACCATTTTGATCAATGGTTTAGAGCAAACAATTGGCTTTGTACAACAAGTACCAAGTTTAGCCGATCAAGCTTATTTGGATCAACTTAATCAGAATGTTACATTTGGATATGGATTAAGTCTTCAAGTTCCTATTTATAATAATAACAATACAAGAGCTTCTATTCAAAGAGCAGAACTGGGAAGAAAGAATTCGGATTACAATAAAAATTTAGCTGAGATTCAATTTCGAAATGAACTGGAGCAAGTTTTATTACAAGCAAAAAATGCGAAGAAGCAATATGAAGCAAGTTTAGTCAGCGTAGATGCTGGAAAACGAGCATTGGATAATATAAAAACAAGTTTTGAAGCTGGAGCTGCGAATACCTTTGATTTGACATTTGCTTCTAACACCTATGATACGGCATTGATTCAAAGTACAATTGCGAAGTACGACTATATTTTTAAAGCAATGGTTATAGATTTTTATTTAGGAAGATCTATTAATTTTTAATTATGACAAGACGAAAGAAAAAATCGAGAAGATGGCTTTGGATACTATTAGGCCTAATTATTTTAGCATTAGTACTAGGATCTATTCTATTTAATAAAACGGAAGAAGTTGTGGTTAGTGTTGGTGAGAGTAAAAAGGCTACGATAAAAGAATTAGTAAGTGGAAGTGGTAAGATATTCCCAGAGAAAGAAATAGCTATTTCAAGTGATGTATCTGGAGAAATTATTAATCTATATGTTAGTGAAGGTGATAGCGTGAAAGCTGGTCAACTTCTTGCAAAAATAGATCCTGATACGTATATCTCAGCTGTAGAAAGAGGAAAAGCTTCACTGAATAATGCTAAAGCACAAAAATCGATCGCTAACGCCCAATTAGCAGCAAGTGAGGCCCAAAAACAACAGATTCAGGCACAATTAACAAATGCGCTGAAGATAAATGATAGAAATAAAAAGTTGCTGAATGATGGTGTCATTTCTCAAGCGGATTACGAAGCTGCTTTAGCAAATTTAGAAGCTTTAGAAGCAAATGTAAGTTCAGCGAATAGTAATATTCTCTCTGCAACCGAATCAGCAAAGGCTGCTGATTATACGATAGAATCGGCAGAAGCGAGTCTTAGAGAATTACAAACTAGCTTAAGAAGAACAACCATCAGCTCTCCGGTCGCAGGAGTCATTTCACTTCTAAATGTTGAAGAAGGAGAAAGAGTAGTGGGAACCATCCAGATGGCAGGGACAGAGATGATGCGAATTGCGAACTTGAATGCCATGGAAGTACAAGTAGAGATCAGTGAAAATAACATTTTGAAGGTAACGGAAGGTGATTCAGTTGATATAGAAGTTGATGCTTATATCGATCGAAAATTCAAAGGGGTAGTAACCGATATAGCTAATACAGCATCTAATTCCACAGGGACCCAAAGCCAAGCAGCTCTTTTGAGTTCAACTCAAGTAACTAATTTTATCTGTAAAATAAGAATTGATCCGACTTCCTATTCCGACATACTTTCAGATAATTTGAAATATCCATTTAGACCAGGGATGTCTGCTAGCGTAGATATTTATACTAAAGAACTGAAAGATGTCATTACAGTTCCGATTCAAGCTGTAACTGCGAGAGAAGTTAAGGACAGCGATAATGGAGAATTAGAGGAAATAGTTTTTGTTTATGAAGCCGATACATTAAGGAAAGTAGTGGTGGAAACTGGAATTCAAGACAACAAAAATATTTTTGTGAAATCTGGTATAGAAACAGGAGAAACAGTAGTCACTGGACCTTATTCTATCCTGTCAAAAGAATTAATTAACGGACAAACAGTAGAAGTTATCGATAAAGGAGAGGATAAAAAAGAGAAATAATCTTTTACCTTTGACTTTATGAAAGAAAATGCACTTATCATATTTGTCAAAAATCCTGAACCAGGTAAAGTAAAAACTAGAATTGCTGCTGATGTAGGTAATGATAAAGCGATAGAAATTTATCGCAAATTGCTAAAGTTTACTTCAAAAATAGGTCAAGAAGTCGATTGTACTCGATATGTCTTTTATTTCCCTATGGTATTAGAAAATGATGAATTTCCAGATTCGAAATTCCTTAAGGATCTTCAGATAAAAGGTGATTTAGGTGAAAAGATGCAAACAGCTTTTGGAGACATCCTAAGAAAACATAAAAAAGCGGTAATTATAGGATCCGACTGTGCCGAATTAACTTCGGATGATATACAAAGAGCATTCGACGAATTAGAAGATAATGATGTGGTAATTGGTCCAGCTAAAGATGGCGGATATTACCTTTTAGGAATGAATGATCTGCAATTATTCCTATTCAAAGATATGCCTTGGAGTGATGAGAAATTATTAGATCTTAGCATAATGAAAGTTCAAGACAGAGGTCTGAATTACAGTCTGCTTAATATGAAAAGTGATATTGATTATATATCTGATTGGGAAGAGCACAAGCATTTGGTTGAGTAATTGAATATTTCTGCTATTTACTTGTAGCATTCAAATAGTGGATAATTTTTGTATTTTTATTTGAAAAATACATCTATGCTTACGAAACAACACGTATACTTCGGCATTCTCTTTGGCTCTTCATTAATTCTCTGTTTGCAAAGTGTAGGCTTTGCTTTAGATAATTTGATAGAATTAGTATTTTCAGGATTTAATTTAAATAATTTTTCAAATGTAATATCAATAGCTGTTAGAATATTAATATACATTCTAGGATTCTTATTTTGCTATACAGTTTTACCTTCTAATCATAATAAGCTTACTTGGCTAAAAACTATGGTTAATGTTTTCACTGTTGTTTATTTGGTGTCATCAATTATTAATTCCGTCTCTTTCTTTTTTAGACCTGGTTTTGAAGATATGTCTTTTGCACTTGGATTATTTGCTAGATTCTTTAGTTTACCGTTTGTTCTTTCTATAATTTTGCTAATTCTTAATAATTCTTTACCTACTAAAAGTGCGGGAAGAGAGGGTCCTCCTCCAATATTCAAGACTTAATTTGTAAAAGATTTTGGGCTTTAAGCCCAAAGAAAAAGTTTAGCTTTTTGCTTTATGTAGCCTTTTTAAGCAGCTCTTTGATGAGCTTCGGATTGCTGGGGAATCGTGGTTAATATTTAGTTCTATCTCTGGGATAATCTCATCTGCAAGTTCAGGGTATTTACAACAAATATTTGCACACACATACATGGAAAACACTCTAATTGCAATAGCATTTTTTTGATTTATAAAAAGCGAATAGCAAGCGTCGTAAATTTCTCCTTCCAAGTCCTCATCAAAATCTATCTCTTTCCAAGTTCTAAGGATATTTCTTACAACCGTATCGGTAGATTTATCGTCTTTAACAATTTTTAATAGAGTGAGATTGTAAGGTGATATTAGGTCGGGAGCATGCTCTCCTAGCATTCCTAATGGCCAAGCGGCTCGTTGTGTTATACGAATATCATCACCAAGGAAACATTCCATAAGATCTTTCATCTTCGAAGGATCATTCAAAATCCTATTGACGATATTTAAGGCTATTTTTTTAGTATACTTATTTTCAAAATCCTTACTAAAGATGGACATTTATATTAGCATTTATCAAGGAAGCCATCTCTTAATTTCAAAAGGAATGGAGAGGCGAAAATAAAGTTTTCAAGAAGTTCATTTTTAGATGTTAGGACTTCTGCTTTGTTTCCAGTCCAAGCAAGTTCTCCTTGATGAAGTAAAGCAATATTATCTCCTATTTCCATAACAGAATTCATGTCATGCGTATTAATGATCGTAACAATATCATTTTCTCTTGTGATAGAAGATATTAACTTATCTATGACTAAGCTAGTCTTTGGGTCCAAACCCGAATTCGGTTCATCACAGAAAAGATATTTAGGTTTTAAGACGATTGATCGAGCGATTCCTACTCTTTTCTGCATACCACCACTAACTTCACTCGGGTATTTATCATTACAGCCCTCTAATTCTACTCTTTCAAGGCAATAATCAACTCTCATATTCTTCTCTTTCTTAGTCATGCTACTAAACATGTCGAGTGGAAATCTTATGTTTTCTTCTACCGTAAGCGAGTCGAATAATGCAGAACCTTGAAATAACATGCCTATTTGCATTCTAACTTCTCTGACATCTTTTTTACTTAAGGATGTAAATTCAACATCATCATAAAAGATTTTTCCAGCAGATGGATTCATTAGTCCAACTAAGATTTTAAGAAAAACAGTTTTACCTGCACCTGAACGACCTATAATCAGATTATTTTTACCCTTTTCAAAAGTAAAATTGAGTCCTTTAAGTACTTCCTTTTCATCAAAGGATTTTCGTATGTCTATTGCTTGAATCATCTGATTACGTTAAAACTACAGCTATTAAATAATCACTCAGTAAGATAAGTATATTACTTACTACTACGGCTTGAGTACTTGCTTTTCCTAGTTCAACACTTCCTGATTTTACATGATAACCCTGATAACAAGAAACGAGGCACAAAACTACTCCAAACACTAAAGCCTTTACAAGCATCATAGTTACATGATGAGGGTCAAAGAATGCTCTAAGACCTTGAGTGAACTCTTGAGCAGTAAACATTCCAGTAGGAACACTACCTAAGTAAGCACCGATCATACTGAAAATAGAAGCAATTGCAACAAGAACTGGCACCATAACAATACAAGCAATTAATCTAGGTAATACTAGATAAGCAGATGTATTTACTCCCATGATTTCCATAGCAGCAATATGCTCTTTTTGACGCATTCCACCAATTTCTGCGGCTATATTAGAACCTACCTTTCCAGCTAAAACTAAACAGGTAATCGTAGGAGCCATTTCAATTAAGGTCATATCTCTAACTATATAACCTACATAATACCGAGGAATAGTAAAACCAGTTAATTGATAGGCAAATTGTACAGCGGTTACTGCACCAATGAATATAGAAATTAGAAAAACAATTAGAAAAGAGCCTATTCCTATTTGCTCCATGAGTCTCGTGGTCTCATTCCAATACATCTTTGCATTTTCAGGTCTTCTGAAAATTTGAGGTATCCAATTTACGAATCTTCCAAAATGGAAAAGGGACCTTTTAAACATATTCTAATTTTAGCAGTTGCAAAGTTAATGAACTTAGTCGTATGCTAAGAACGTTTGATAGTTTGATTAAGTTTTATTCTAATTATATATTCTCTGTAATTACGTCTGGACGGGAATAGTTATGTTTTTTTGGATTAACTTTAACACAATACTTAAAATAAAAATATGAACGCGGTAATTACTGGTGCGAGTAAAGGAATAGGTAAAGCAGTTTCGCTTTATCTGGCAGATAAGTCATATGATTTGGCTATTTGTGCGAGAAATAAAAAAGATCTCATGGCTTTTCACGATGAGCTTAAAGAGAAGTTTCCAAAGATTAATGTATTTTCTATGGTAGCAGATATGTCGAAGAAAGAGGACATTGCAAACTTCACACAAATGATAAATAATCATTTCAAAACATTGGAAGTATTGGTGAATAATGCGGGAATTTATGTGCCAGGCGAAGTTCACAAAGAAGAAGAAGGGGTTCTCGAAAAACTAACAGAAGTGAATGTGTACGGTCCTTATCGATTAACACGTGCATTGATGCCATACTTTTTGAAGCAACAAAACGGCTATATTTTCAATATTTGTTCAGTAGCAAGTTTACTTGCTTATCCGAATGGAGGTTCTTATTCTATCACTAAATTTGCTCTTCATGGATTTACAAAAGTTCTAAGAGAAGAGTTGAAGGATAAAGGTGTAAAAGTTTGTGGTATTTTTCCTGGAGCAACATGGAGTAATTCGTGGGCAGGTGTTGATTTGCCAAAAGAGCGATTGATGGAAGCAGAGGACATAGCTAAAGCAATAGGGCTGCAGCTAGAATTGAGCCCATCAGCCGTAATGGAAGATATCATTCTACGACCACAATTAGGTGATTTGTGATGCACACCGAATTGTCAGCTTTTTGGAATTCAATTAAAGAAGAATTTCAAAGTGCACATATTAATAGAGGACATGCATTTCGACAATGTGTGTTGGCAACAGTAGTTGGTGAAAAAGTTAATCAACGAACAGTAGTTCATAGAGGATTTTACCATTCAAATACTTCCTTATATTATACAGATGCGAGGTCTAAAAAAGTCTTCCATCTAAAGGCAAATCCAAATTCATCGGTTTTATATTATCACCCAGAGCTTCAATTGCAAGTCAATGTTTCAGGATTGATTACAACTCATGAAGGAGATGAATTGTATAAAAAGGAATTTGAGAAATTGTTATCTTTAAAAGATTATTCAAATTTTCCACCGCCTGAATCATCTATTTCAGGTCCGAACGATTACAGGGAAGGGATTTCTCATTTTATGGTATTAAAAATGAAATGGTTAGAAGTTGACATCTTGCAATTATCAAAAGATGGTCATAAGCGAGCTGTATTGAAAAGGAAAGATGATTTATGGGAAGGAAGTTGGGTAGTGCCTTAGAAAATAAGTTCTCAGATCATATTATGATCGCTCTAAAATCCAATTAATAATGGCATCTGCCACTTCATTTTTTTCCGGCTCATTCAAAAGTTCATGATATAATTCATCCCAAATTTTCAATGATTTATCGGAGCTGCTGATTTCATTATAAAGATCTGTAGAACTATCAGCATGTATTAGTATATCGCTTCCTCCGTGATTTATGAAGATAGGTTTGGTGATTTTAGAAAGGTTAGCATAAGCTTTTTTCTGAGCATTAAGGAACTCGAATCCCATTTTTGCTTTCGTAGGTTTGGTGTAATTAAGCGGGTCGGATGTATAATCTTTAACAATCTCAGGATCTCTAGAAACAACATGAGGCTTTACTGGTACGGTAGGAAAAGAAGGAAAAATAGAAGAAATAGGGCCAGCAAGTTTTTCCAAAAGAGGAGGTGTTTTATCATACATTTTTAAAGCTACTCCAGAGGTGATAACTCCTGTTATATCAGGGTTGTTATATTTCTGGAGGTATAAAGTTGTAATAAGACCACCCATGGAATGCGCAAATAAAAAGTTCTTTTTACCTTTTTGAAAGAAGCTACTGACAATAGAATGTAGATCTTCTACATAAGTGTCGAATGAATCAATTATCGCTCTTTTGCCTTCACTTTGACCATGACCTCTATGGTCGTATCCTAAAACTCTAAATCCTGAGGCATCAAGTTTTTCGTAGAATATTTTGTATCTATTAATGTGTTCTGCATAGCCATGAACTATACAAACAGAAATTTCAGATTCATTAGAATTTTGTAAGGTATAAAGTGTTTGTCCGTTTATATTCTTTTTCGATTCTATCATGCTTATTTTTTGAAAAATACACCGTGAATATACGGAATATAATACCAATTCTGTTTTAGGATTTCACAATAGTTTAGAGAATAGATCGCATACTATATTTCTATTGAAATGCTAAGACTTCTATGGAAAGTAGCAAATATGAATTTAAGAAGAGTCTATTAATCTTTGGGCTTAAGCCCAAAGAAAAAACAACAAATGATTTAACTAAGAGCTAAATTTTTCATTATAATCTATAATCGATTGTTTAACTACCTGTAGTGCTATGTCTTTTTTCTGGAATTCTTCTACGATTACGTGTTTCTGCTCAAGCTTTTTATAATCTTCAAAGAAGTTACGAAGTTCACGGAAGAAATGGCGAGGTAATTCGGTTACATTGTCGATATGATTTACAGACATATCATTACTAGCTACCGCAATAATTTTATCATCCTTTTCGTCACCATCAACCATTCGCATAACACCAATTACTTTTGCTTCCACAAGGCATAAAGGCTGGATTGTGATAGAAGAAAGTACGAGAATATCTAGTGGATCTTTGTCGTCACAATAGGTCTGTGGAATGAAGCCGTAATTTGCAGGATAATACATGCTAGCATATAGAACTCGATCAAGTTTTAATAAACCAGACTCTTTGTCTAATTCGTATTTCGCTCTTGTGTTTTTAGGGATTTCAATGATCGCATTTACTATTTCTGGAACATCCTTTCCAACAGTAACATCATGCCATGGATTCATATGTAAATTTTAGCGCAAAGCTATAAAAAAAAGGCAATCAAATAACATTTTTCATCTATAGTATAATGTTATACGCATTATAGAAAAATGTTATATGATTGCAATATTTTTAAATCTCCGAAATACATTTCGTCGATTATAAGAACAGCGATGAAAGATTATCTAATAATCACTAATTTTCCAATATTATTTTTAAAGAATTTATCGGTATTCGTATCATATTTCTCATAAAAATCTCCATTTTGTTTAGTAGTAGTAACTTGGTAAAGGTAAACTCCATTTGCTAACTTACTTCCAAAATCGTCAGTTCCATCCCACTTATATTCTGTTCTATTTACACCAATATGTAAAGGACCTAATTCAGCACCTCCAATTTCTTTTACAACCTTTCCACTTACAGTCATAATACGAATGTTAATATCCTGTGGTTGTTCATTTCCAGTTAGTGTAAAGACGAACTGAGTACAATCACTGAATGGGTTAGGGTAATTAAACACATTAGAAATTAATTCTTCATTTATTACTTCGAAATCGATGGAGTAATCTTGACTTCCAGAAAGATTACCAGTGATATCAGTAGATCTTACTTGAAGTGTGTATATTCCATCAGTCAGTAGAGTAGGGGTAAAGATGATTTCACTTTCATTATTATTTACATCAGTTGCTGGCGAGAAAACAATTCGCTCATCGCTCAATTCAATTACTTGATCAAATCCATTAGGATCAATTAAATTAACTTGATAATTAGATGTATCATTAAGTAGAAGGAATTGATTTTCATCTTTTGTTACAATTCTTATGATTGGTTCAGACGAAACGATATCTCCATTTAGAATTCTTCTACCGTCAAAACTAACATCGAGTAAAGGGTTTCTCAAATCCTTATGTACAGTAAAATTCCTTAGTCCGAAATTATTGAAGTAAAAACATTCTTCTGGATTTTCTCTTGTATTTGCCTGAACAGAAACAGAGTATTCACCATCGAGACCAATAGTAGGAAGGTTATATTCAATATATTGTTTTTGTCCAATGCCAAGTGCACTAAGAGTTTCCATAACTTCAGTAGACACATTGTTTTGGTCAGTTAGAGTGATTAAAACATCAACCGAATCAACTATAGCATCTCCTATGTTTAGAAGTGGGATTTTTAGAACGAAAGGATCACCTTCGTCTAAAGAATCTGCTTTGAATACTGTTTCACTATCAAGAGGATCAAGTGCTAATTCAGCTGGACCATCATAAAATACTCTCCAAAAAACAAGGTCTGGAGATGAAAGGTCAACATTGTCAAAAGTGTAATATTGCAGTTTTAAGTAAGGATATTCTTCCGCGGAAATTTGAGAAAGATTAAACTCATTTTCCTCTATTCTATCTACAAGCATTACTTCTTGTTCATCAGGAGTTATACCAATTAATCTTACATAACTAGAGTCATTTGCAGGTACTTCAGATAGTTCATCACTCCAAACAAGGTTAGTCCATCTGTTAGCAGGACCAATTCTTACAGAGGTTTCAGTTCCTGTAAACCATTGACCAAACATAGGTGCTCTAGAATCAGCTACGCCATTAATATCTTCAGCTAAATCTTCTGCTAAAGCTTCTTTGTTTTTCTGGTAAAAGAAATTATATGGAGCTATTGGATTAGTTTTTAAACTGTCAAAAAGAACAGCACCTTGATCGGCTAAGGTTTTAAATAAGTTTCTTCCATTATTGACATCAGCGTCAGCTTCCCATTCCGAATTCTTGAAATCAAAATTAAAACCGTTTCTTCTATGCACCGTATAAAAGAAAACATAGTCGTTATCTTCAACTTGGTCTTCTAAGAAATTTACTAGGTTAATCCTCGATTGTTGATTAACAGGATTAAAATAAAATGTTAATGCATTTTCATTATTTGGTTGAAGAGAGCCGTACTTTCCTAAATAGTCATTTTGGTCAAATGTTCCAAGTGAGTCTGCTGTAGTAACAGCAAGGAAGTTACCGTTGAAAAGGTAATATGCATTTCCCCAAATTCCATCGTTAATGAAGAAGTTAGGAAAAGATTGACCAAAACTAACCCTATTTATAACACGGATATCGCGCAAATTAGTGACATATTCTAATTTTCTATCTTTTAATTCTAGTTCATCAAATTCATTTTCTTCAAATTGATTTAAATGAGATTGCGACCAACCATTATTTGAATTTGGCAAATATGTGAATGAACTAGAATTCCATACTCTACCCGTTCCTGTTAAGTCATTCTCAGGAGCAACTCTCCAATAATAGACTTCATTATTTACGAAATCAATATTAGGTTCCCATTTTATTAAACCAGAGGCGTCTGGTACGGTTTCCTCTATTCTAAAAGGAGAAGTGAATGTTGAAACTGTATCTAATTGAAATACAAATGATTGTTTTTCACCTAAAGCATTAAAACTAGAAGCTTGCAAGACTACATCATTGCTGTTATATATTGAAAATCCTTTAGGCTCAATAGGAACTGCGCCATTATTCAATATGAAAAACTCATAGGTGTCACCACCATTTGAATTGACAAGTCTATTATTATTTTCTGCTGCAGGATCTGGCCACTCCGCAATTCCGTCAATATTATCAACAAAAATTTTAATAGTGTTTTTGCCAATTACAGCTCTACTTTTAATAGGAATGTTTATACAATAAGTAGATTGAAAACTAGGTGCATTTAGTACATATGTAGAATCAAATTCTATTTCATTAGCAGGATTCAAATGCTGGATATTGACAGAGACATCTTGATTTACTGCAATACCTAAATTAGCTATATCAAAACAAAGGTTAAAACTATCTTGAAAAGCATTTACAATTTCTGGTGTATGATTAATAACATTAAAATCAGGAGTATAGTCAACACCTTCACTAGAATGCATTTTTAATGCAGGGTCTCCATGAAAAGTTATCTGCTCCATTAATGTTTCAAAAGCGGCACCTGTTGATTCTTCATATATATCTAAGACATTTAATACTTTTTCACCAAGAGTAGAATTAAATAAATCAATGCCTAAATTATCATATAGATCAAGACCAAAATTACCTTGTTGACCAACAAAGGCTTGAGAAGAAGATGCTAAGAATGCAATAGCTCCTTTATCCTCCTCTAAAACAAAATTTTCACTCATTCCACGAGAAGAAGTATGAATATTTCCAGAATGACATCCTAAAGAAAGTAATAAAGGATATCTTCCCTTATTATTATAAGCTGAAACATCTTCCAAATTCAAATCAAAAACACCTACAGCACTATGTCCAAAAAATGTTAAAATTGAAACTCCTCCATTTATAATTTCTCTAATACCTTCAGATTGGACATTTTCTATGGGATCACTTGATACTTTAAAGAAAGTAGTAACGTCTGCTCCAAATTCATTAGTCTCAATTTCGTCTTCCATATTTCCTAGAAAGTTTCTTATTGATAGCTGAATATCTGCATCTCCACCACTTAAGTGAAGTATCTTTTTCATCCATTGTTTATCTGGTATGGTTTGAGGATTATTTATTTGATCTTCATGTTCAATAACTTTATTTAAGTAAACTCTAATTTCTTCTGGATTTTCTGCTGCAATTCTTCCAATAGGAACATTAGGACTTGTATTTCCAAATTCTGCAACTAATAAATTATCACTTCCTGGATGTCCATAAGTTGGAACAAAGAAAAAAGGATCTGCATCCTTCTGTGTTTGTTTTCTATATCCACCATACTCTCTTCCTTTTCCTATAATAAATACATGAGACATGTTGTCCCAATTTTGACTTGCCCAAACTAAAAATGTACGCAAAGCGTGATGGTGATTCTCTATTCCATATCCAAAAGCTTCATATACGTCTAAGATATTTACAATTCTAGGATTGAAAGATCCTCCTGTTACAGATGATCTATAACTTGCATATTCCTGTACATAATTAATACCTGAAGATGGGTGCTCGAAAAGATCTTCATGACTGATAATAATAAAATCATTTCCTTCATCAGAAAAATCAAAAAATTCTATTTTTTCACCTGAAATAATATTTTTAATAGAATTGTCTGTAACTACTACAAAGTCTCTATCAGTAATAGAGCCATCGAATTGGACTTTCACTAAGTTATCTTCGAAAATTGGAATTATTCTTTCTTTTCCTATTAAATCATAAAAAATAGCAGTTTCTCCATTTGTCTGAAAATCTTGAAGCTCCATATATCTATCAAAAGGATTATCTTCAAATTTTATTCTCGCATTGTTTGCATTATTAAATTTGAACTCTGAAGCATACTTTATTCGTGCATAAGCAAGTGATAATTGATCTGTACCTGCTTCTGCATTGATTTTTATATTTGTTGAGTTTGATAAAAGTGATTTAGAGAACGAAAATTCATCTTGATACACTCTATATCCAACTCCAGCATAAGTTCTAACTTGTGAATTAGCTATAAGTAATTTGAAATTATGTTGAACATTATTTGTTCTAAATCTTACCTCACAGATGGGGTCAGGCCCTTCTTGACTTAAATTAGTAAGATCAGCATTTAGATTAAATGCATCAGTAAAACTTCCACCAAATCCTTCTGTAATACCAGTAGAAGAATACCTAACTTCACCAACTTGTTCTTTTGTGAAAAAATTAAATACTAGGTTTTCATATTCTCTTATGTAAAAGGGTTCCAGTGGAGGTAAACTAGAGGATAATTCTGTTTCAAAAGAGTTATATCTTAGATTTTGACCTGTATTGTGCGTCAGGAAATAAGCGTTATCATCAGTTATTAAAGAATACTCCGGATTAAGTTGATGGTTTTTATTCTCGAACATGAATTGATCGATCTCATTTCGGTTTCTTTTACCAAAGAATTCTATGTAATCATCATCTTGCATTATTCCAGTTCCCGTAGTATAAATCTCTAACTCTTCACCAATGTTAAACATGGAAAAAGCAGACATAGGAACTGTAGATACAGGAAATCCCATATTTTCTAACTCTTCTCTGGTTACTCTATAAATACCGTCTTCATCTACGGTCAATTTATAATACTCTGTGCCCGGGTCTATCCATTCAAAACCGAACTTCACAGAATTTCCATCAATATATTGAGCTTTTGTGTTAGAAACAAACAACAGCACAAACAACAAAAGATAAAATGATCTCATCTCTAAAAAATATTTTATGTTTACTCACTTAGCATTAAAATAGTATTCAAATATACAACAAGTAGGTATTTATTTAAATGATTTTCAACACTATATCTTATTGAACGACACTTTTAAAACTGAATATATAATTAAACGCAAAAATTTGCACACTTTTGCTTTATCTGTCCAATACTTTACCTAAATGTTGGTTGCTCATATATTCGTTTATCTATTATTACTAAGCTTTATTTTTAATTTAATTTATAAGGTCTATTTTGCATATCCCCTAATACAATATAAAGACTCTATAAAAGTTGAAAACCCTATTGATTTTTCTATTAATTTGGTAATAGCTGTACATAATGAATCAAAAAGATTAGAAAGTGTCCTAGAGTCAACAAAATCAGAAAGGTTTAGGGAGTCGGGCTCCAAAGTAATAGTAGTTGATGACCATTCTTCGGTGGAGGAAAAAACACTAATGAAAAGCATCTGTAAATTACATGAAAATGTGGTTTTTATTGAATCAGAATTCCCAAAAGGGAAAAAGCATGCAATTCGTTTTGCGATAAATCAATTTTCTTCGGAGTATTATGCATTTACGGATGCAGATTGTGCACTAGGAACTCAGTGGTATGAAAGTTTATGTTCTTCCTTTTCACAAGGTCAATTTGTGATGGGATATGGACCTTTTTATAAGAAAAAAGGCTTTTTAAATCAGTTGCAAAGATTTGAATGTATGTGGATTGCGATCCAATATATGGGATATGCCCAAAGGGGAATTCCATATATGGCTGTTGGACGGAATATGGCAAGTTCAGGTGATTTGCTTAATGCATCATTCCCAAAGATGAAAGGAGATCATTTAATGTCTGGCGACGATGACATGTTGGTACAGGCATTGGACAGGAAAACAGAATTTTCGCTTATGGTGAATCCAAAGAGTTTTGCTTATAGTGAAGCAGAAAAAACATATGGAAAGTATTTGAAACAGAAACGAAGGCAAATCAGTACTTCTGTCCATTACAAGCTGATACATAAGCTTTTATTGGGAGGTGTATCAATGTCAATGATATTGTTTTATGCTTTAATAATAGTTTGTTTGTTCATAAATCCATTAATTAGTTTAGAGGCGTTTTTAGCAAATGCGATCGTAAATTTGTGCATTTTTTGGGCCCCGACCCAAAAGCTTTTAGAAAGAGATTTAGGACTAAAAATTATATATATAGAACCTATTTATGTAATAAATTTAATAGTTCTTTCAATTTATTCGATATTGCCAAAAAAACAAGAGTGGAAATAATTCATAAATATTTTAAAGATTTGTCGGATCATCAGGTGAAGCAATTTGAGGAGTTAGGAGGTTTGTATAAAGAGTGGAATGACAAGATAAATGTAGTGTCGAGGAAGGATATCGATAATTTATATGAACGGCATGTGCTACATTCCCTATCAATAGCGAAGTTTATACAATTTACTGATGGAACTGAGGTGATGGATTTAGGAACTGGAGGGGGATTTCCGGCAATACCTTTAGCGATTTATTTTCCGAAAGTTAGATTTCATGCAATTGATGGGACAGCGAAGAAAATCAGGGTGTTAAATGAGGTTGCGGAATCTTTAAAATTAGGAAATGTAAAAGGGCAACAGTTAAGGGCGGAGGAGAATAAAGGGAAATATGATTTTGTGGTTACTCGGGCAGTTGCGGGAATGGAAAAGTTGGTTCCATGGAGTGAGCGATTGATGAAAATAAAACAGCAGAACGCAATGCCAAATGGTTTGATAGCCTTGAAGGGAGGGGATTTGAAGAGTGAAGAGAATTCGGTGAACGGGTATACGGAGACTGTTAGATTAAGTGAATATTTTGATGAGGAGTTTTTTGAGACTAAGGGGTTGATGTATGTTCAGATATAAGAGTATTAGGCTTGCTGGTGACGAAATGGTTTAGTAGCAAGAAAATAGTGGGAAGAAGGATTAAAATGTTGATGGATTTTAGTATTTTGGGGTAGGGATTATGGAGGGGAGGGGGTTGAGTGGAGTTTTATGGTTAGGTTAACTAACTTTGATACTACGTAATTCTGGAACTCAATACTCATAATGCTTTCAACCCACCCCTTACACCTATACAAACCCCACCTAACCCCTGACTTTACTCCCACTTTCACCCTATACTTAGCATTTTCCTGACCAATGATCTCTCTTTTCCCTTTCTCCATGTCTTCCACATATTCCTGAAACTCCTGCTCCCCCGAAAAATAATAACGAGAATATTTTTGCTGTACCAAAACACCTTTTCTTTCTCTTATCTTATTTACCGCTTTTACATACACACTATGAAATATCCTTATTCGCTCACTTACAATCCTCCAAGGCTCAATAATAAAAGCTAGCCTGCTAACTCTCCCTCGCTTATTATTCTCTCTTGTATATACTCTTCTTAATACTGATCCCGATTTCAATCTAACCATCAACTCATATCCTTCACTCGATATATAAATCTTATATATTTCTACATATCCAATAAGATATCTATGAAATAGCCTTTTGAACAAATCTATTTCTTGTTTACTCTCAAAATAAGCGCTGTTTCCACTAGATAAACTTTTCCATAAATAAAAGCCTCCTGCTTGAAGAGTTTTTGTTGCTTGCATGTCCTCTTTCCTTATTAGTGTAACGAACCATGCATTTCGTTCCAAGAAAATCCAACTATTTTTTATTTTGTTTGTAAGGTATTGATT
>CAZSKA010000021.1:0-27180 GCA_964607315.1 uncultured Saprospiraceae bacterium
AAATATAATGGATTAAATTGGGAAGGAATAGATATCCCTGTTGACTTTACAACTTTTGAAGTCCATAATGATAGGCTTCTTATTTATAATTATTTCCAAGGTTTTAATTCATCAGATGGAGGTCAATATTATTATCAAGGTGGAGAATGGAAACAAATGAAACCGTTTCCTTTTGGACAAGAAAATTACTACTATGATCAAACTACTCCATATAAAGATGGATATATTATGTCAATTCATGATGATTCAGATAATTACAAAATAGCTTATTTACCATCTGAAAACGATGAATGGGAGATATTAATAGATTCTTTGGATTTTATTGTTTCCTATATTACTGTTTTTGAAGATAAAATATACCTTAATGATATCCATGAAGATAAATTATACGTCATCGTCGATAATTCACCTAAATTAATTCTCGAAGATGAAAGTCTTCACGGGCAACTTTTTTTTAGTGCTGGAGATGAAAAATATTACTCAAATTCCCTTGGAGGCCTATATTCAATAGCTAATGATAGCTTATCTGAAATAATTGATGTATCGGTTAGAGATATTGTAAAAATGGATGACAACAATTATCTAATAGGAACTGGAAATTCTGTTTTCGAATATGGCTTAGAGGAATTTAAAATTAATGGCATTGGTATTCTAAAACCAAATGAGGCTTTTAATGTAACATTAGAAAAAGATAATTCAATTGTGTCAGAAGAATCTTATATTCAATATTGGCCAATATCAAACCAAAATAATATAGAATTTCAATGGTTTTTCGAGGGAGGCACACCTTCACAATCTTCTTCAATTTATCCAATGATAAAATATGATAGTATTGGCACTTTTAACGTTAGCCTAACTGCTACAAATCGTGAAGGATATACAATATACGAAGAAACAGAAGTTACAATTTTAGAAAATGACAACGACAATGAAGTTTCAAACAAATATGATTTTCATTGGCTCTTCGGGATAAATGACAATTTAGGGGCAAGTGGTTTTGATTTTTCATTAAATGATACTATCCTAAAACCTAGATATGAAACTGCAAATTGGGAATACCTAAAGGCATCTGTGATGTCTAATAAGAATGGAGATTTACAATTTTATACAAATGGAATTGAAATTTATAATATGCAGAATCAAATAATGAAGGGTTCTGAATGTTTTAATGACAATAATGGCGTATTTCCTCTATTTTTTATAAATCATGTTCCAAGTATAAGTATTCCTGATTCAGAAAATGAAAATATATATCATATTTTCAATTCGAAATTTGACTTTGTAGAAAACGAGCTCCAAAATATTGGCTTAAGTCACACTATCGTAGACATGAGTCTGAATGATGGTTTAGGAGAAGTTATACAATGCAATCTTTCTCTTATAGATGACTTATTGTTGAATAATACAATGCAAGCTATTCGACATCAAAATAGAAAAGACTGGTGGATTATTATAGGAAAATTTGATAGTGATCAATATTACAGAGTTTTACTAACTGAAAATGGAATCAAAAATATAGAGCTTGAATCTTGGGATCATTTTCATGAAAACACAATTTATGGACAGTCTACTTTTTCACCTGATGGAAAATTTTATGCACAAGTACATACAGATCGACAAGAAGTTCTTATTTGGAAATTTGATAACTTAACAGGAAAATTATCTGATAAAAAAGTAATAACAATAGCAATATTAGATGAACAGGAGTGTCCAGTTGGTTGTTCCTTTTCACCAAATAGCAGATTCTTATATGTATCATCACATACACAAATGCGCCAGTTTGATCTATGCTCATTTGATAATATTAATTCAATGTTAATCTCTAGTTGGGATGGATTCAACGTTGACGATCGTAAAGTCTTATTTGGGAAACAAATGCTCTCACCCCATCAAAATATAATTGTCAGTAGTCCTTACTCTACTTCTTTCCATGGTGTAATTCATAATCCTAATGAATTAGGTCAAGATTGCAATTTCAAACAACATTCATTAACTACAGCAAATGTCCCTAAGTTTTATACTATTCCTGATTTCCCACATTTCAGACAATATCCAAGTTATGAAGGAGCATGTAACGTTGTTAGCAATGAAGAATTTGAGGATTCGCAATCTACTATTGCTTATCCTAATCCCATATCTAATAACACACTATTAAAGTTTAATAAAGAACTTAAAGGTGAAATTTATTCGCAGGATGGAATATTAATTCATTCATTTGAGGCAACAACATATTTAGATTTAAATTCTTTTGCTAGCGGAATATATTTTATCAGAACAGATAAAGAAATTATAAAAATAATTAAAATCTAATTCTGAAATCATTGGTCTTGACACTAGATTTATATAGCTAAAAGGTAATACAAAAAGAGTAGTACATCAAAGAATAACAAGTTTGCTAAATAAAGTAAATCTTCTAGTCTTTGGGCGTAAAGCCCAAAGAAATTAACGCCTTCTCTTTTTCTTCTTCTTCTTTTTCTTCTTACTGCTTGATTTCTTTTTACTACTAGATTTAATATCCGGTGTAGCAAGCTCTATACCTAGCCTTACACCAATCTCTAATCGAAGTATGTTACTAGTGAGTCGCTGTGATTCATTTGACCAAGTATCCTTTCCCGTATCAAAGCCTACGTCAAGTCTATTTTCTCTGGTATTTCGAACACCTAGTCCTACAAAAGCATCAGTAACAAGAGGTTTAAAAAGTCGTTGAGATCCTAATCTAACAATGTAATCGAAATGATTAGCCGATTCATTAAAATACGTATCAACAGTTCTTCGAAAATCAATTGTTTCCTCTACTTGCAACACCTCATAGTTATCTCTTCTGTAAATCAAATTAAGCGATAAATACGTACCATCCAATGCATCGTTGAAAAGATAAAATTTAGCGGCAGCACTAGCACGCACTCCTACTCTTACATTTCGAATATCAAAATTAAAAAACTCTTGTTGATCACAAAAGTCAAAGTTTTCCTCAAAATTTGTAGAAGTACAACCAGGATTAGATAAAGTATTAATAATTGTCAAAACACTTCCTTGGAATTCCTGTAGTGTAGGTCTAAAGGTTAATCCAAGACCACCTTCTATAGACAAATAATCTGTAATCAAATATTCGTACTCCACAAATTGTTGTCCGAAAACAAATGAGACTGGATTTGTTTTAATAGCAGCATAAGGTAAGTCTTCGTTATTTTTTTCACTTTTGTCTGTGCTATCATCAAAAGTAATGATTTCATAATCATCATTTTGTGAAAAAATACTTAAAGTACTTAATAAGCAAAATAAAAAACAAATAACTCTCGCTAGAGAAATAGAATACCTCATGTTTTCACCTTTAAAAATTAAAAGTATGAAAAATCCAAAATTTGTAGTACTATTTGCCCTACTTTTCGGGACATTAAGTCTTTTTGGGCAAGATGTAAAACTCAAACTGAGTAATGAAATAAAGATTGAGAGACAAAAAAATCTTTCCGGTCTATTGCATCATGATGAAAGTGGTTATTATATGACCTTTGAGACTCCTCAAACTGTATTAAGGAATAGAGAATATTCTATTGCCAAATACGACAATAGCTTCAAAGAGAAATATATAAAGACATACAAAATAAAGGATAGGAATGTTGTGTCCCATGGTTTCACTTTTCTAAAAGACAAATTCGTGTGGATACAATCAGATCTGGATAGAAGAAAAAGAGAACTGACCTATTATGCGGTTACTATTTCACTTGATGGTAAGGCAAGTAAACCTAAAAGAATGTTAAAAGTCAAATATGACAGAATTGGTAGATTACCTCAGCTTGATTGGAAAATTAGTAATGATTCTACTAAAATGGTTATGATTGTGGAGTTTGACACTGATATAAGAAGAGAAGAATATCAATCAAATTTTGTGTTATTTGACAGCGACTTAAATACGGTTTGGAAAAAAAGAGTGAAGTTGAAAGACTCGCAATTACAAGTTGATAGACAATCGTTTGAACTGGCTAATAACGATGAAGTATACATTACTGCGAGAATCTTTGATTCTAATAGTGGCGCTTCTGGATTAGGACAACTTTTATCCTCTAAACCCCAATACGACAATTATTTTATTAGAATTAATTCTGAAGGACATAAGAAATTCAAGTTGAATCTGAAAGATAAATTCATTAAAGGATTCAAACTAGAAGAAAGTGAATCAGATAATTCTGTTGTATGTGTTGCCATGACAAGTAATACAAGGAATGGTCCCATTTTAGGAATGAGTTACTTCAGGATAGATGCAGAAAATGGCGGGATTACTTATGCTAAGAACAGGTCTTTTTCAGATGAAGAGATAGAGAAATTTGGAAGAAGAAATACCTCTCGTGATAGGAAGAGTAAAGAAAGAGGGCTTGATGATACATTTACTTTCAAGGAAATCATAAGTCAGCCCGATGGAAGTTTCCTAATTATAGCTGAAGAGTTCATTGTTGATGTAACTGAATTTACAGATAGAAATGGTGTTAGTACCTTTAATACAAAATTCAAGAACAATCATATTGTAATAGCAAAAGCTAATCCTGAAGGAGAAATTCAGAACATTGATATAATTCCTAAAAAGTATAGCGCTACTAAATCAGGAAGACCTGTAGACCCTATTTATGAAGAAAGAACGCACTACATGTTCTATTCATCTTTAAGAGGTAAGGATAAAACATACTTTCTTTATAATGATGATGAAAAGAATTTCAGAAAAAACGAAAGAAGCATAGATAGATATAGAGTATTAACTAATTTCAACGAAAGTGTTGCTGTTATTGCTCACATTGATGATAATGGAGATTTGGTTCGAAAAGAACTATTTAAGAGAGAAGACACAGAGACTTTACTTATGCCAAAATTCAGTGTTGAGATTTCTGAAACTGAATTGTTCGTTTTTCTAAAAAGAAGAAGATTACTAGGAAAGAATGTTTTTAAATTCGGTGTCCTAGAAATAGAATAGAATAAAATATTACGCTTCAACCCACATTGTACAATAGGAAATCTATTACAAAGTTCTATTCTATGATGTGGGTTTAATCCAAATTATATACATCAATAATGCGGGCTAAAAAATAACACGCACTCCTCCTAATGCACTTATCCCTAATGCATCATATCCTTCCCATCTCGCATTCCTGCTATTTAATAGGTTAAAACCTCTTATGAAAAGTCCAACGCTTTCATTGATATCATAATTCACATCTAGTTGCAGATCAATAAAACTCGCATCACTTTCTGAAGTCTGTAAAGGATTTAATAATAAGAATGATGCTTTGGGGTTCAGTGAGAATTTATTTTTTAATAAATGAATTTTACTTCCTATCTCCCACTCTACATCATAATAACCCAAAACATCTCCACCCAATGTATCTCTTAGGTTACGATACAACAAACTAGTATTCAAAGAAATATCATTGCTTATACTATAAGAGCCATTAAGTCTAACATTAATAGCATTTGCATCAATCAGTTCTGCATCATATACAAAATCACTATTCAAACTATCTAGACTAAATGTCTGAATATCCCTATGTAAGGAATAATAGACATCCGCCCCATAAGACCACTTCTCCGCTCGTCCCGAAATGCCACCACCAAATTGTAATTCCCGCTCTAAACCAAAGGAAGCAAGTTCATCTATAAATGGATTGTAAGCATATGTATTTTGATGATTATTCTTGTCAAATCGACTTTGGGCGTAAGCCCGAGCAACTAAAAGATCTCCTTTTATAGCATATGAAGCACTTACCTGAGGATAAATCCTATTTGTTTCTGAAATCACCGCACTTAACCCTACATCTATTTTAAAATTCGAAGCTGCAAAAACGGCATAAGGATGAAAAGATAAAGCATTAAATCCAGACTGCACACCTGAATTTGCACCTACATTCCAGAACTCCGCGCGTATTCCAGCACGCCATAAATCCATTACATATTCTCCATTAGCTTTAACTTCTAGATTTGTTTCGCTAAAACTATTAGCTGTCAAATCATTTACTATAAATTGTCCGAATTTCACATTGGCATCATAATGAATCTTAGCATCACTTTCCAAATCCTTACCGATTCCCACTGTAATGGCATAGGCATTATCATGTCGATCATTTCTAAAATCTCTATTCAGAGTCAAAATTTCATTCTTATTAAACGCCAAGTCTAGTCCTGCCCTAGCCTTCACATCATTTCTAAATCGATAACTCCCGAATAATTGACCATTATTTCTATAAAAACCAGATGGCAATAGATCGTTATGACTAGAAGCTAAGTGTTTAAAGCGTAAGCCAACTCGAGTCTTTTCATTCCATTTATAATCACTTGCCGCAAAGCCTTCACTCAAACGTGGAAAACCATATCCAAATTCCAATAATGTATGATTAATTTCTTCTTTCTCCGGTGAAGGCAAAGCCACAGGTTTGATTACTGGTGGCAAATAATCTAGATTTATTTTGCGAATCGCGACAGAATAATCATAGCTAAGAGGTACTGTTTTGACTATAGGTGTTTGAGGTATAATCCTAAGCATCTGAGTTTCAGCTAACCGTACTTCGAAATCCTTAATCACTTCTACCTCATCACCAGGTAATTCAGGCACTTCTTGTTTCGTAGAATCAACTTGTGCATGAAGTTGAAAAGAAAAAATTAAAGTGCATATAAATAGGGTTATCTTATTCATTTTGACCATCATTTTCTTTTTCTAAAATTAATTCATTAGAGTTTGATTGCTCCTGTATTCTATTTTTCTCCTCTTCAAGTTTTACAATAATTTGTAGGCGTTCAGTTGCTGTATTTTTCACTTCTTCATCACCTGAATAATTTTCTATTACAGCTTCTAAAGCTGCTTTAGCCTGTAACAAATCTTCCTTTTTCACAAGCACATCACTTAAAAGAATCAGGTTTTTTGCTACCCAAATAGGATAAGATTTATAATCGATAATGAATTGCCTTATTCGCTTATCGGCATCTTCCAAACTATTCCTTTCGTATGCAATAAACGACTGCATATAATGAACTTCAGCTGCCTGTTCTGACACTCCAGCAGCTATAACCTTATTCATTAATGGAATGGCTTTGTCATACTCCTTTTGATCAAAATAGATGGTTGACAAATTGTATTGTGCCGATAAAACATCTTCATCTTTTCTCAACTCATTTTGCAAGACTTTTTCACTCATATATTGCAATGCTTCAGCATCTTCTATTTTCATGGCACTCTTCATCGCACCAATCTGTGCTTCATAACGCAACTCTGGATCTTTTTCTATTTCCTCTAACAAACTGTAATAGTCAAAGGACTTTTTAAAGTCTTTAACTTGATAAAAAGAAATGACAGCAGATTTGTGCAAGCTTGAAAGATAAAAGTCACTAATTCCCTTTGCTAAAACAACTTCATAATCATTCAATGCTTCTTCATATCGGCGCAAATTCAGATAAGATTCGCCTCTTTTATAATGTGCCTCTAACAAATTAAAGCCTTCAGGAAAACGAGTTAAATAATTAGAATAAGCTTCTATTGCTTTATCATATTCTCCATTTTCATAAGGTACAATTCCTGCTTTATAACTTAATGAGTCCCGTTCAAAATCACTAATAGTTATGCCACTTTTCTCCTTAACAAAGTCGAAAAATTCCTCTGGTTTACTTAATTGTTCAACATATATTTCCTCTAGTGCAATAAGAGCTTCTTGAAGTTCACCAGAGTTAGGATTATAGTTGAAAACATCCTTGTAATAGCGAATCGCATCGTTATTATTTCCTTGATTAAATGCGATTAATCCTAGTTTCAAAAGCGATCTGGTTTTCAATTTAGAATTTGGGTAATCACTTAATATTTGATTAAAAGATCGTTGTGCTTCACTTGGTTCGTTAATAGCAAGTAAGGTTTCTGCATTTTGAAACAAGGCAAATTCTGCCAAACTTGATTTTGGATATTCTTCGATTAATCGATCTAGGGTTACTAATTTTTCATACGGATTCCCCTGTAAACCCTCTAAAATACCTTTTTGATACAAGGCATAGTCTGTTCCTTTTCTCTTCAAACTAATTGCCTTTGCATAAAGAGAACCTGCATTTTTATAATCATTTATTTGAAAGAAGCAATCTGCGGCTCTTAATAAAGCGTCCATTTGTAATTTGGGTTGCCCCAAAAGTTGATAGGTGTCAGCTGCTTCGCTAAGATATACGTGCGCTGTCTCAAATGCATTCATTTTCAAAAAATTGTATCCTTGAATATAGTTTGCATGCCCCATATTAACATCTGGCGGTAAATCAGAAATCGTTGTTGAAAGAAATTTCGACATATACGTTTTACTCTTAGAATAATCAAAATCTTGATTATAAATAGCTGCTAATCTATAATGAGAAAGAACCTCATAATATGAATTAACTGGTCTTTTTAGACTTGCCAAAAAATAATTTTCAGCTTGTCTAAATCTTTGATCTACAAGAAATTGCATTGCATACAAATAGGCTATTCTTTGATATGTTTCTTGGATTAATGGACTTTGCATTTCCATTCCTTCTATGAACTTCAATGCTTTTTCATAGTCTTTTGTGTTGTTCAAAATTTCACTTAAGACCTTTTGGGATTCAGCAAAATAGATGGAATTAGGACCTACCTCTCTTAATATATCTAATGCTTCACGATCATATCCTAGCTCAGCTGATAATTTAGCGAAATTGAATTCTGCTTCCTCAGCGAGACCGTCAATATGCTGTAACTCTGAAGTTCGTTTAAAAGAGGCAAGCGCAGCATTTCTATTATTATTTTGGATATAAGATTTAGCAAGATAGTTATTTGCATTTTGACCGATTTCAGAATCTTCATTTGCAATCTCTAGAAACTGACTAATTGCTTGATCAAATTGATTTGTTTGGTAATATGCAAAGCCTAATTGATAGAAGTCTTCTGCACGTACTTTTTTGGTATTATCGATATAAAAGGACAAATGAGAAATGGCATTTTCATAATCGTCCTTTACAAAATATGATTGCCCTATCAGACCTCTAATCTCTTTTATATTCTTTACACCAGGTTCATTAATTTTTAGTGATCCATAGTTAATAACTTCATCATACTCTTCTTTTTTGAATTGTAATTGAGTGATTAAATAAGGTATTCTATCTTTATATGCTTTTGATGGTTCCAGCTCCTTGAAATGCGAAATAGCTCCATCAAGATTTTCTGTAAAATAATCTGCCATGCCATAATAGTAATGAGCAGGAAAGAAGTATTTATCATTGAATGGAATTACTTTTTCAAACAAGGATTTTGATTGCTCGAATTTTTTAGTGACAAATTTGGAATAGGCGTTTTTAAAGTTTAATTCAGCATATAATTCTTGACTGAGAATGTCGTAGTCAACTTCGTCGTAATAAAATGAGGCTTCTGAGTATTCTTCTTTTGCGAGATAGTAATCTGCAATTTCTTGATTAACAATGTTGGAATACGGTGTAGCATTATATTCGTTAACTAATTTTAGAAGTGCCTTCTCAGCATTTTTATTTTCATATGTTAATGCACTTAATTGTTTGTATGCCTGGGCTTCCGCCCAAAAGCTTTCATCGATGCTTCTGAATGGCTCTTTTGCTAAAAATCGGTCAAATGCTCCTTGCGAAGCACCGAATAAATGTTTTTGATATAAAAGATCAGCTTCCTGGATGCGCTGAATATATATTTCTTTAGAAGGTGCTATCTGACCATAACTTTGGGTTAAACCCAAAAGAAATACGAAAAAAGCTACCTTAAGGTAAATAACAAGAGGTTTCATATGAATGAATTTCTTAAGCCAATTCAAAAATGTTAGAAAAGATTCATCCGGTAAAAACCAAGGATAAATTGATATTCTAAAATTTACATGCTATAACTTAATTGCACGATTTAAAATTGTGTAGATTCCTACACAATAGCATAGACTCCATGAAGAATCAAAGTGCTTACTGAGGATAAGATCAAATATATGAATGTTTTATAGATTATTAATTTCTTTTATATGAAAATCTTTGAAATTAAGGTCTATAGGAGTAAATAAATAAGCAACAAGATAAAATTTATGCATTTTCAACTAACATATTACGAAAAAAGCTTATACTTGTTTTAAATAATAAATGAAATGAAAAAGACTTCTCTTGTATTATTAGCGGCAGGGATGGGATCGAGATATGGATCTTTAAAACAAATGGACGAATTCGGTCCAAATGGAGAAACGATTATGGATTATTCACTCTACGATGCAAAGCGTGCTGGGTTCAATCATTTTGTATTTATCATTCGAGAAGCATTTAAAGAAGCATTTGAAGCTAAATTTGCTAATCGTTTTGGATCAGATGTACAAGTAGACTTTGTTACTCAAGAATTAGACAAAGGGGTTGGTGATTTCCAGGTTCCGGAAAGCAGGAATAAGCCATGGGGAACAGGACATGCTTTACTTATGGCAAATGAGGTAGTTGATGGCAATTTTGCTATCATCAATGCTGATGACTATTATGGTGTAGAATCATATCAGACTTTATATAATTTTTTACAAACTGACAATAGTGATTATTGCATTGTAGCTTATGAGTTAAAAAACACCTTAAGTGATCATGGTCATGTTAACAGAGGTGTTTGTAAAGTAGATGAAGACGGCAACTTAGTGGATGTGGAGGAATGTGTAGCTATAAGAAGAGAGGATTCTGGTAAAATTCACTATCCTCATGGAGAAGGAGTTAAAGAATTATCCGAAAGTGCAGATGTAAGTATGAATATGTTCGGTTTTCGAAACACATATTTTGATCTTGCGCAAAATGAATTCACGAGATTTTTAAAAGAAAGAGGTGGAGAAGAAAAAAGTGAATTGTATATTCCCTCTATTCTTGACAAAGCGATAAAAGAGATGGGGCAAAATATAAAAGTGCTAAGTTCACCTAGTCAGTGGTTTGGTGTTACATATAAGGATGACAAGCCTCATGTACAAGCAAAGTTTAAAAAATTAATTGAAGATGGCGTATATCCTGAAAAATTATGGGCTTAATTCACAACGTTATACCATTTAAGGTTAGAATGAGGTAATAGATTAAGAAAGTGTAAAGTCATTCTACAAAGCAGAAATTTATTGCATAACTTTAGTTACGGAATCAATTTCTTACGAAGTAGAAAAGGGCTTCGATTCAAACGTATACCTTATTTTAGTCATAAATTGGTATAATATCTAAATTGATTGGTAATAATACCAATTTAACTCCATAATGTCGCATTTCTTTTTACTTAATCTTTCAATTTCTTCCTTAAAAAGCCTCGCCGTAACTACTGTTATGCCTACGTTTTTTAACTCGAACTAGAAAAATTAAGTATCAAAATTTTATACGACATTTTGAAATTAAATTGGTATAAATCATGCCTTGTCATGCTTTGGCGTTCTTATGACAACACAGCGTTAGTCTCCATTGACACTTTTGTTGTCACATGTAATGAATGAACAAATGGTGGAGTAACCTTTATTTCAGGTCGTAATAAATGTTCTATTACAAAATGTTGGTTAAAGCGGATTAACAGCAATAACGGTTCAGGGTTTTACCTAAACCGTTATTGCTATTAAACATTAATATAACATTTATTAATTTCTTCCAGCCATTATACCACCATCAGTATCCCAGATCGCACCCGTAACCCAAGAGGCTTTATCCGATAGTAAGAAAAGAATACTATTAGCAATATCATTTGGCTCACCAATTCTTCCTATTGGATGAAAGCCATTAAAACCAACCAAAGCTTCTTGAGCTTCTGCTTTACCACCAAACACTCCGTGATATACTGGAGTATTTACAACAGCAGGAGATACAGCATTCACACGAATATTATGATCAGCTAGTTCCATTGCCAAATGCTGAGTTAATGAATGCAAACCTGCTTTTTGCATAGAGTATGCAGATGAAGGAGTAGCTTTAACAGCTTGTTTAGCCCACATAGAACCTACATTCACAATAGAACCTCCCTGTGTAGCCTTCATTTTTTTTGCTGCACTTTGAGTTATGAAAAAGAAACCTCTGTTCAAATCTAAGTATGAGTTATAATCATCCATAGTGTGGTCTAGGAATGGTTTTGGACCAAAAATTCCTGAAGCGTTGACTAGAAAATCCAAGTTATCTAATCCATCAATTTTATTAATTAATGCAGAAACATCCTCTTTGTTAGTAATATCTGCAGTATGTTTAATAAGATTTGGTGCATCAGCTATTTTATCAACATTTCTTCCTACAATATGCACTGTTGCACCTTCTTGTAATAGTGCATTAGTTGTTGCATTTCCGATTCCACTTGTGCCTCCGATTACTAAGGCAACTTTGTTTTTAACACTTTCCATTTTATTTATTTATTTATAATTATTAATCTTCATTAATAGACAGACAAGTCTGTCTATTAATATGTAAATTTTTTTTATCCAATTATTTCCATACACAAACTCTTTGCTTCCTTGATTGGCCAATCTTCTTGATGTAAATGACTTTCGCTCACTGCGCTTTCATAAAGTAAGTATATTTTTCGAGATAGTGAATTTATCTCATTTTCATTAAAATCCCGCAAATTGTTTGTTATAAGAGTGGAAATGAGTTGCATAAACCTGTTCTTTTGACTTTGTATTTCATTTCTGATAATTACATTATCTAAAGAGATTTCTGAAATTGTTTTTATGCACCAACAACCATTAAATTCTTTTGTCTTGAAGAATAATTCAAGAAAATCGAAAATTGCGAGTATTTGTGTTTGTCCTTTTGGTTTGGAAGTAACAAAAGCTTCAATTTCTTCTATAAATGCTGTGTCTTTAAATCGAAGATAGGCAAGACATATATCTTCCTTAGATCTAAAATGACTATAAAGTGTTGCTTTAGCTATTCCTGTCTGTGAAATGATTTCATTTATTCCAGTAGAATTATATCCATTCCTATAAAACAACGATGATGCTGTTTCAATGATTCTAGATTTTATTTCTGAATGTTTCACAACGCAAATATATACTTTAACAAAAAACATACAAGTCTGTCTGTTTACATTATATCACTTATACCAAAAGAATAGACTTCCTGTTATCTATAGTTTACATCTCGCTTAGCAAATAAACTCATCCAAGAACTGATAAAAATATTTCTATTACGCAATATGCCTACGCTAAACTTTTTGGGCTTAAAGCCAAAAAAATAAAAGATAAAAGTCGAGCATTAACATGATTATCGTTATTTTAGATGTCATGTTACTCTTATCTAGTAAAACCATCTTATATCAAATTATCGATCAAAATAGAATACTGCAATTAGAAATGAAAGTGGTAATACTTATTCTTTTCACTTCCATCTTAGGGGGACATTGCTTTGCCCAGGAATATAATCCAGGTGATATTCTCTTTGACTCTACTGGATTTGTTGAATATCGTCCAGGAAATTTACCAATTATTCTCTCAGCTCCTCATGGTGGAGATTGGCAACCGGACAGTATTCCCGACAGAAATTGTTCAGGTTGTGTATATGTGATGGATTTGCACACACGAACAATAACATGGGATCTTTACGAGGAGATCTTTAATATCACAGGTTGTTATCCTCATGTGATTGTAAATCGTCTTCATAGAGTAAAATTCGATGCAAACAGAGGTATAGAAGATGCGGCCGATGGAAATCCTTTAGTGGAAGATGCCTGGCATAGCTATTACAATTTTATAGAGATTTCAAGTAATCAAGTAACAACAGATTATGAACGCGGGATGTTTTTCGACGTGCACGGACATGGGCATGCCATCCAACGAATAGAGCTAGGATATCTTCTTTCAAGAGATGAATTAGCTTTGAGTGATGATGTATTGAACACAAATGAATATATAGAAGAAAGTAGTATCCGGTCTTTAGTTGAAGATAATGTTTCGCTTTCTACACATGCTGATTTGTTGCGAGGAATAGAGAGTTTTGGGACCATGCTGGAAAATAAAGGTTTTCCTTCTGTACCAAGCACTAATGATCCACATCCAAATTGTACAGGAAGTTGCTACTTTTCTGGTGGCTTTAATACGATTCAACATGGTTCGCGTGATAATGCTGGAACTATAGATGCAATCCAAATAGAATTAGATCAGACTGCTAGAAATGACATGAATAGACCCATACTGGTCGACTCACTTGCATTAGCGATTGTTCAGTATATGGACACACATTACGATACAGATTTCATACCTAATTATTGTTCATCCATAGTTTCCTCTGAAAACACTGAAGCTGAAAATCAAATTACACTTTTCCCTAATCCTATCCAATCTGGCGAAAGTATTCAATTTTCAAATAGAGAAATTATAAAATCTGTTCAGATGTATTCCTTGGAAGGAAGGGAGATTCAGGTAATTGGCTCAAATGAAATATTCAATGTAGCAAGTGGAATGTATATCTTGAGAATAGAACTAAAAAGCGGTAAAATAGAGTATCAGCAGATAGTGGTGCAGTAAAGTTGGGATGATTTGTAGAATTAAAAACAATAAGATTGTTCACTTTTTCCATATTTTACAAGGATATTCATCTAATCTTTTAGCATAAAATTCTAATGCTTCATCAAGCTCTTGAAATACGAAAAAATCGCCATTTGATTCAGGAATACTTACCAAATAGTTTCCCTTTTTTGTTGTAAAAGTTGGTGAAATATACAAATCTAATTCCCAGATCTTACTTAATACAATTTGAACTTTAGAATTGCGGTATGCTTTCTATTTAAATTCCACACTTACACTTCGAAAAAAAGCTATAAATCAATTTCTAGCCCAACTTGAATTCTCCATCTTGAATTCAAATTATCAACAACCCATGGTCTTGTCTCTATTGGAATATTAAATGAAAATTGTGGCTCTAAATCATTAGTGATTCCCTGAAATCTTAGTAAACTAAAACTTGAATTCACTACATTAGGTACAAAATATTGCTTACCCCAATTTGGATTAACTAGATTCAATACATTAAAGACATTCGCTCTAATTGCGATATTCTTGCCTTTTCTATATGGTAGAGTAAATGCAGCGTTAGCATCTAAACTGTGATTCCACGGCGTTCTTCCACCATTACGCTCTACTATATTTCCTCTATTTTCATTCAAATAATCAATGCTATTGATGTACTCGTCAAGTTGTTGCCACTGTGTCTCTACAGAAATAGGATTACCATTTGCATCATTGATCTCTACAAGCTGAACATCATCAATTGTAGAAGGCACATAAATCAAATCATTTCTAGATGATCCATCATTGTTCAAATCTCCTTGATAAACAAACGTAAATGGTGTCCCTGAACGACCATTATACAATAGTGAAAGGGAAAGATTCTTATTATCGCCAATTGGTTGACTATATGTTTGCGAATAATTAACCTTATGTCTTAAATCATAGTTAGAGAATGAAATATTAGGATCATTCCCAAAAACTGCCTGATTCCACTCGTAATTCGCAGCTGGACTACTTCTCACTGTACTACTTACATCCTTGCTCACACCATAACTATATCCAAAATACGAATTCGTTCTTTTTGTCGTCTTCTCAGCTTTAAATGTAGCATTATATCTGAATCCTTGATCTGTATTACTCAAAACGAATATGTTTGTAAATCCTTGATCAATTAACTCTTCATCTCCACTTGTATTATAGAATATTCTATTGTCAGAACCATTAAATTCATCAAATACTTCATTTCTATTAATCGATTGGAATACTAATCCTTGAACAACATCTGTATACGTAAAGTCAAAACCAAAATTCCAATTCTGTGGTGCTCTCCAATTCAAACTGATATTCGTCTTCCAATCTCTTGGAAAACGGAAGTCAGGATCAAGCAAGTTCACCTCTGTTAATCCCGGTTGTAAACTAACTAACTCTCCCGCATTCGCAGTTAAATCTAATTGCTCATCTGGTCTGATATCAATGTTGAAATAATCCGTTCCCGATATGTAATCTATATAAGCAAACCACAAATAAGGTAGTTTACCTGAGTATAATCCCGAACCAAAATCTATAGAAAATCCTGAATCTCCAAAGTCGTGATGAATTGATGCACGCGGATTAAACTGATAGTTATTATTCAGTTCATTTGTAAAGCCTGTGAATTGATCTGAATTCTGTATAGCTTCGCTAATTGGTAATTGACGTGTCAAAAATTGACCATCAATTCTAAGACCAAAATGAATATCTGTATTATCTGAAATTGACCATCTATCTTGCGCATAAAACGCATTCTCTATCACTCCTATCGATGCAGAAGGATTCTCCTGAACGAAATCAAAATTATTCAAGCTTGGATCTACATTATACACGCCTCTTACGCGTGATGGTCTGTCATTTAAAAAGTTCTCTAACGATGAATATTCCCATCTTCCATTCCATGCTGATAAGAATCCATAATTCACATCGTGAAATTGGAATAAAAATCCTGCACTCAGACTGTGATTTCCTCTTACAACAGATAACTTATCTAAAATCTGGAAGGTATTAAAATCTGAATTGAATACAGATGCTTCTCTATACGTACCCGCAAAAATTCGTGCAGCAGACGAAGTCGCAATTTGAATATGAGGAAAAAGATCACCTTCAAAAGTTCTGCCCTCTTCTACTCTATTAAAACCTATATTCAACTTATTAAATACATTGCTATAGTTCGACTTCAACTCTAATACCGAACTATTCGTGAAGTTATTATGTCGGAATCCTTGGTTACCAAAATTAAAGATATTCGCACTCCATTCTAGGTTATCAGCAAAACCATTAACATAGTTATTGCGGAATGTCAGCTTATGCGTATTATTGATGACATAATCTAATCGAGCAAAAACCTTGGTGCTTTGAGTCACGTTTTGAGCTTCCGCAAAAGCACCTGGATCGTATCCATATTTACTCATCAAATGATCTCTTACTTGCTGAACTTCATCGCTTGAAATACTAGATCCTACAGATCCTGGTTCGTTTTGTAAAGGAATACTAGAACGAGCAAACTCCACATTCGCAAAATAAAAAAGCTTATCTTTTATAAGTGGACCACCTGAATTAAATCCAACTTGATAGTCAGAAAACTGCGCAATATCAAGACGTTCGTCATCAATTCGCTTTCCAGACAATATTTGATTATTCAAAAATCCGAATACTTTGTGTTCGAAATTATTCGTCCCGTTCTTTGTAATGATATCAATATTCGCACCATTAAAATTACCAATACTAAGATCGAATGGAACCGTTTTTACGGATAACTCTTTTATTGCTCCGAAACCAATTGGTTGTGTTTTCGCCAAACTTCCCGGCGTACCATTAGCTTGTGAACCAGCAGCACCACTTGCAGGTTCTTGAAACCCTATAATATCATTGGTTGCTACACCGTCAATGTTCAAATTATTAAAACGGTGACTAGCTCCTTGAAAAGAATTCAAGTTGTTTTCAGGATTTGATCTTGTTAGCTCTTGAACACTTCTAAATAGTGTAGGTGTTGCATCTATCTGATCACCTTGAACAGTGTAAGAACCGCCATTATTTATAGACTTAGAAGTAATTACTACCTGATCTAGCTGAGATGAATTTTCAAGCATCATGATATCATGCTCTACTTCTTGACTTAGCTTTACCATAATTTGACCAGAAGAATAATTTTCATATCCTACATAGGAGACTTTTATTTCGTAAATAGCAGGAGTAATATTAAGAAACGTGTACGTTCCATTGTCCTGAGATACAGAAATATTCTGTTCATTAGTTTCAAGATTAGTTAATACTACATTAGCGTAACTAACCTCTACTTTGTTGACATCAACAATTTTTCCCGAAATAGCTCCAGTTGTTGCTTGAGAAAATGTAATATTCCCTATACAAAGAAATAGCATAACTAGACAACTAGCAGTTAGTTTAGAGTACATTAATTTTTGTTTATGACGCTGCAAATATGAATTTTTTTTCTCGATTATAGCCGTAAATATTGCATTTATATATAGAAATTTAGCCTTTTGCAAAGAGCAATTAAGCTTGATGTTCGTCATATGACTTAAGGTCAAAATTTATTAAATTTGGAGCAACTCTAATTAATTAAAGATTCTTGATTAATATATGGCCTTTTAGGGCTTACGCCCAAAGGTTTAACAGATTGATTATGAAATTAAAGTGTAAGAATTGTCTGCCAAAAAAGGGAATTAAAAAACATAATTTCACCATAACTCAAAAGATAAAACTGATAGAGTTAAAAACAAAATCTGGCATAAATGCAACGAAGTATCTTAGAGAAGACCTAAAGTATGATGCACACACCGCGAAATATTTAGCGGTACATATGAATGTTGAATCTGGAAAATGTCAAAACTGTAATTTTACAGACCTCAACAAAGAGTATATGAATTGTCCGAAATGTAATAGATTAAATCTGAATTTTGACATTTAACCCGCTTAATGCAAAAGACTAAATTGTTTTTTAGGCTTACGCCCAAAGATAAAAAGTCTAGATCTAGGATAAATATCAACTATGCGAACCTGCAAGGAAATCCCCTGAAACACCTATAAACATTACAGCACAGGATTACGTAGTACGTGTAATTGCTTAACAGAGAAGGGTTTTATTTTTGGCATTTTGGTATGGACTTGGTATTAAATGAATAGTAGAAAAATAATCAGTATTATTTCTCGTTTCAAAATCATGAAACTTCTTTTTAGCATTATCATTTCTTTAGCATTTTTAGGAATTCCAAACTTACAGACAGACTTTTTACAAAACGTCAATTTTTCAGAAAACGTAAATTTCACCTTCGATCGCTCAGCATCTTTTGATCGATTGAAAGATAAAATAGAGAAAGGAGAAACCGTAAGTATTCATATAAGAATCCCACTTTGCGACAATGATTATCAAGGCATCGTACCAGTTCCAGCTAAACTAGGAAATGGGAAAGATCTGCGGAACAATTTATATTGGGGAGCAAAGTATGGCTTCAAAAGTTATTTCAAGAATTATACAGATTGGACGCTAGTAAGTGCTCAAAAAGATATGTCAGATGCAGTCTTAGAACGTATTATTTTTAGCAAGCAATTAGTTAGTGGTACTAAAGTGTATTTGATTGCAGATGCCTACAGTGGTGACAAAATGAAGGCTTGTGTTGTTGATTATATGGATGCATTAGTTGGGAGGTCAAAGCAGAATATGGTAATAAATGAAGAGCTGATAGGAATAAATAGCAATGCTGATTTGAATGTTTTTAATGGACATAATGGCTTAATGGATGTTTCATTAGATCCTATAACAAGTGTGGATAATGTACAAAGAGAAGCCGCAGTAATTGGCTGTTATTCTTATGAATATTTCGAAGAACATCTTATAGCTAGCAAATCCTATCCGCTCATAATGACAACACATTTGATGGCACCTGAAGCATATGTGATGGAAGCTGTACTAGATTCTTGGATAGAGTTGAAGAGTGGAGAAGAGATTCGAAAAAATGCAGGAATCGCCTATAACAAATTCCAAAAATGCGGCATTAAAGGAGCTACAAATTTATTTTCTACGGGTTGGAAAAATTAATGTTCCATTATTCAGTTGATCTTTTTTTGGCTTACGCCCAAAGATAAAAAGTCGAGATCTAAGATAAGCAACAACTAATCGAGAATGCAATAAAATCCCCAGAAACACCCATAAACATTACATCACAGAATTACGTAGTACGTGCAGTTAATGAAATCAACTGAATTAATTCAGCAGTAAAAACTAGTTCCTGAATCAATCATTCCCTTTGGGCCCCAGCCCGAAAAAAATAAAGCCTAAAATCAATACACCAAACAATCAGCCTGCAACAAAATCCCCCGAAACACCCATAAACATTACATCACAGAATTACGTAGTACGTGCAGTTAATGAAATCAACTGAATTAATTCAGCAGTAAAAACTAGTTCCTGAATCAATCATTCCCTTTGGGCCCCAGCCCGAAAAAATAAAACCTAAAATTAAAGTACAAAACAATCAGTCTGCAACAAAATCTCCTGAAACACCTATAAACATTACATCACAGAATTACGTAGTACGTCATACATTGGTCATTAATACGCCGCATTATGCACCATCTTTATTGCTCTTCCCGATGGTTCATTCTGGTTTTTGAAAGACTCATCCCATTCCAATGCTCTCGGTGTACTACAGGCAATCGATGGCACCGATGGCACCGTCAAAGCCGCAGTAGTAGACGGGAAATGTTCCTCAAAAAGCGAGCGGTAATAATACTCTTCCTTTTTACTAGGAGGCTGTACCGGGAATCGGAAAGCGGCATTCGACATCATCTCGTCCGACACCTGTTCCTCCACTAATTCCTTCAAACTGTCAATCCAATTATAGCCTACACCATCACTGAATTGCTCTTTTTGGCGCCAAGCCACCTCTTCCGGCAAGTAGGACTCAAAAGTTTCGCGTAAGATATGTTTCTCTATCTTCCCATTGCCACACATCTTGTCCTTGGGGTTCAGACGCATCGCTACATCCATGAACTCTTTATCGAGAAAAGGCACACGTCCTTCCACTCCCCAAGCCGCCAAAGATTTGTTCGCTCTCAAACAATCATAATAATATAACTTCTCCAGTTTCTCCACTGTTTCCTCGTGGAATGACTCCGCATTAGGTGCTTTGTGGAAGTATAAATAACCTCCAAAAATCTCATCTGCACCCTCTCCCGAAAGTACCATTTTTATTCCCATCGATTTGATCACACGCGCCATAAGATACATCGGCGTACTCGCTCGAATCGTCGTAATATCATAAGTCTCAATATGGTAAATTACATCTCGAATCGCATCCAATCCTTCTTGAACTGTAAAGTGAACCTCGTGGTGGATAGTCCCTATTTTATCCGCAACTTTTTGGGCAGCAGCCAAATCAGGAGAACCTTCCAGACCGATAGCAAAAGAGTGCAACTGTGGATACCAAGCATCCGATTGTCCATCCTCCTCTACCCTTTTCGGCGCATATTTCTTCGCAATGGCAGCAGTCAAACTGGAATCTAATCCACCGCTCAATAACACACCGTATGGCACGTCCGACATCAACTGTCGCTTCACGGAATCCTCTAAAGCCTGTTTCAATTCCTCCTTACTCGACATATTTTCTTTCACCGCACCATAAGACATCCAATCCCGCTTATACCAATGCTGCATTTTCTCTCCCTCTGCTTTACTGTCGTACATATGCCCAGGCAAAAACACCTCAATACGCTTACATACACCTTCCAGCGCTTTGAGCTCAGACGCCACATAATGCTGACCTAGCTCGTCATAACCGTGATAAAGCGGGATAATTCCCATGTGATCGCGCGCCACGATGTATCGATCTTGCTTACTATCATATAGAGTGAACGCATAAATCCCATTCAGCTTTTCTATAAAATCCACGCCGTACTTCTCATACAAAGCGATGATCACCTCACAGTCGGAACCCGTCTGAAACTGGAAATCAGCCTCACATTCGGCACGTAATTCTTTGTGATTATATATTTCTCCATTAGCTGCGAGAATGACGGACTTATCCTTATTATAAAGAGGTTGACCACCAGAAGCGGGATCGACGATGGCAAGACGTTCGTGCGATAAAATCGCCTTATCTTCCATGTGAATGCCCGACCAATCTGGTCCTCTATGTCTTAATCTTTTAGAAAGTTCCAAAATCTTGGAACGTTGTTCTTCGGCTGGTTTTTTTAAATCAAATACTCCTAATATTCCGCACATTGTAATTTTATTTAAATTATTAATCTAATAAGCGTTAAATATTCAATATTTAAACTAATAGTAGCGTAAAAGTATAAATTTTTAATATATTTACAATAAATTAATTAGATTTTTAATGATAGACGAAAAAGACATTAAGATTTTAAACTCCCTGCTTGGCAACAGTCGGAATTCTACTACTACCATTTCTAAAGAGTTGTTGATCTCTAATGTAGCCACTCAGCAGCGTATTACGAAAATGGAAAACAATGGCATTATAGAAGGTTATACTGCGCGATTGAATTATAATGAGGTGGGATATAAAACCATAGCCTACTTGGGTATTTTCTTAGAAAAGGCGAAAGATTATCCGGATGTTATAGAACAATTGAATCAGGTTCCACAGATTACCGAGGCACATTTCACCACAGGCAATTACTCCATTTTTGCGAAAATCTATGCGCGAGACAATCAGCATTTGATGGAGATTTTGAGCAACAGTGTTCAGAATATCGACGGAGTAGCACGAACGGAAACGTTCATCTCATTGAAGGAAGGGATAAATAAGCCGATACGTTTATAGAGGCGTCTTGCGTTTTTTAAGATCTTCTTTTTTTGGGTCGGGGCCCAAAGAGGAATGCTGTGTTTGTGTGCGTGTGTGTTTGTGTGTGTTGGTGAATAGGTTTTGGGTCGGAGCCCAAAGAGGAATGTGTTTGGTGGGGTTTTGGTGAATGGATTTTGGGTCGGGGCCCAAAGAGGAATGTGTTTGGTGGGGTTCTGATGAATGGGTTTTGGGTCGGGGCCCAAAGAGATATTTGTTTGGTGATAGATTTAAGAAGATGGTGACTGCCGAAGGTTTTGTTGTGATATCGTAAATTATCTGCTAGCTTGTCTTTTAGCAATTTCCTTATTTACTTGTATTGCTGCATCTTCCATTTCCAATTTTAGATACGTTTCTTCTTTTAGTTTTAGAATTTCTAAAATTTGTTCCTGTTTATCTTCTTCAAAGTAATTTCTAAAATAGCCTTCCTTTAAATAAAACAATGCTGTTCCATAATATAAGTCTTTATAAGTTTCCTTAGCTATTTCTATATACTGAGAGATTGATAGTTTGGTTTGGTCGTATTTAAATTTTGATGAAAACATTTCTTTTTGTGCAATTACCCCTACCCCATCGAGTGTAATTTCATATTGATAAGCAGGAGGCAAATTGAGATCAATTTTATTCAACAATTGGTCATCATAATTAACCAACTGGACTTTCTTTGCATTCTGGGGATTTACACCTAATTTATTTAATAATTCAAAATCTATATCTTCATAACTTGGGCTATGTAAATGTTCGATTGAATTCTGAAGCACTTCCATGATTTCAGTTCCATAGTAAAAAACATGACCACCTAATGGAACCCAGCATATAAATGGTTTTTTAAAATTAATTTGACTTGGGCAAAGGTTTAGCCATCCCATGTGTTCACCATTGTTTCCTGTAGCAAAAGGCAATTCCGCTTCAAAAGGGACGAGCTCATAATCCCTAACTTCATCTTTATCAGCTACCCAATCAAAACCTAAATAAGAAGCAAATTTGTTAAATCCATCACTGTCGAAATTCTCTTCAAATTGATTAAGCATCATTTTGAAGTCAATTGGTAATTTGACATTTCCTATTTCTTCTATGTTCATAATAGAGTTGGTTGTAGATCGTCACCGCATTCCAGCTGTTGCCAGCTTTTCTTGGAATAGAAGGATTATTTATTAGCTATAGTTTTGTATTTCAGATGAAGGCAACAATCGAGAATCATCTAATGCCGCTTCCCTATGTCCAGCATTTTTAAGGTAATCTTCGTTTTTCGCAAATTCCATAAATTTCAAAACAGACTCGTGTTCAACTATCAAAATTGCATCCCACTTTTCAGAATCGGGTCCGATTAAAAAGCTGTTACTTTTTCCGTAATAGATTATTCGACTGCCTGCTTTATCTAATTCAGGCAAAGTCATTTTCATATAAAGTTTATATGCTTCTTCTCCGCTAATTGTCTGGTCAGGCTTTATTTGTTCCAATTTTGTATAGTCAGCTTTTTCTCGAAACTTCAATAAGTTCAGCATCACAATTTTTCCTTTGTCATGAAAATCCATATAGAATTTCTTTCCAGATTCTTGACTTACATCTATGTATTTTTGCATGTTTTTTTTGTTTTTGTAAATTATTGGGTGATGGATTGGCGATAGGCTGCGTATCCCGATGAGTATACTGTCTTACCGCTTGTTACCTGCTGGCTCTCCTTTTTTCAATTAAATATCTACCCATTCCACAATCTGAGTTCAAAACTTCAATCTCTTCTTTGTTTTTTACTATATATCCAATGAATTTATTCTCATAGTCTATCCACGTTTCACCAATTGGCACCTCTCTGCAAGTTTCGACTAAACTAAATATGTGTTTTCCCGATTGAATAATCATTCCACCTGGTTTAGCTCCTATATTAAGAGACTTTACACGTTGAACGAATTTCTTTTGTGCTAATTGGTATTCAGGAAGATTTTCTTTAGCTGTCATTGTTATAAGTGCAAATGTTTTAAGGGCATTTAATTCACTTTGATAGTTAGCCATAAAAAACGTAAAATGCTCATATCTATTTGCTTTACTGTGCTTCGGATAGTTACTATTAGAATATGCGATTATATTTATAAGGCCAGCATTGTCAAATATTTCAGTATGTTTTGGTCTATTTAATTCCCCTTCTTCAAAAATGTGTTTTCGAAGATTTTCTTTTAGAACCTCTTTTGCAAATAGTTCAGCTGAAATAGATATATCAATATCTTGTTCAGTATCATTTTCAGTTTTCAGTTTAGAATCTTTTACTTGATCTATTTTCGGATCGGGGATATTGTTCTTAGCTTTCTCATTGCATGAGCAAAGGAGTATTGTCAGTATTAGCAATATGTTGTTTCTTGAGTTCATATTTCTTTCTTGCAGGTAACGTATCGGCTATGATTAGTACGGGAATAAATAAGTGATTAATTTTCGATTAAGCACTTAGCTAAAACTTTTTATTTTGTTTTAAATTTTTCATTCTCAAAAGCCAAATCAACGATTTGGCGGTGTTTGTAAATAGAACTAAACTTTCAGGAACCACCGAACGCCCTATTTGCTATATACCGTGTTGTATGCTGGCTATTTTTTAGCATAACACTGTGAATTCATATGTCATTGTCATCTCAACGGGCACTGGAATAAATAACCAACCAAGGACAATTATTATTAGTCTCCAATACATTTTTCCAAACTTATTCTTTTCCTTATTTATTATTTTTTGAATTAATTGCCCTGTTGCAATAGCAATAATCACAGAGGCACAGATAATAAGTAACAGTCCCCAAACTCCTCCTTCCCACATACATGGTCCAATATTACTTTTAGCCATTAAATAACTTCCTGGAGTATAAAGTGGTGTTTCGAAAGCCCAATCTATTCCTCCAAGTTCAGTCCAACCTCCATTAGGATAATCTCTAATTCCTCCTGCGAGTCTAAATAGCCAATGTCCTATTCCTAAATCATAAAAAATATGTCCTATAAATAAGGTTGGAATGAAAACCGTATTTCTTATTAAGTTCGATATTTTGATTTTAGATTCGGTCATTTTTGCTTGCATACAACATAGATATATGTTCACCTAAAAATAAACTTATTCCTTTTATCTCTTAGGGTTTTGTTTATAAAATGGGTGTAAAGGCATTATTAACATAGTTATATGTTCACCTAAAAATAAACTTATTCCCTTTATCTCTTAGGTTTTTGTTTATAAAATGAGTGTGAAGGCGTTATTATCGTCTCGTATAAGAAAAGTTACCATCCCGCAGGATGGTTATGTTTTTTTTACCTTTTTGTGCAACGTAATTTATTCATTATTAATGTACAATGGATGTCATAGTTCTATATTCATCAATAATCTCAATATAATTCCAAGGTATTTCTATTGCATCATATTCCTTTCTGTTCTTCTCAACCTTAAAAGGGAACTTAAATACCCAACATAACTTGTCAAGTTTCTCATTGTATTTAAAATCCACTTTGTACCCATTTAAATCAAACCCTTTTTTATCCGCTTGTCTAAGAGCGAACTGCTCAATATCTATACGACTTTTAAATCTCATCTTTTCTGAATGAGATTCTTTAGGCCAGTTCGTATATAAAACCTGACCATATGAATCAAGTCTAATTTGCAGATAATAGCTAATTATCCCGATAGTATTATCTTTTAGAACAAAATTCAAGTCATATTTTGGAACTATCCATGCATATCCATAAGTCACAGAATCCGTTTTGAACTTATTTTCTAAGTCAACAATTTGCCCATGAGAAAAAATTAGACTATCATTCATTGTCCCTAAAATCATATTCAAATATCCTTTAACATTAAACTGAATATTGGAAGGTAAATCGTTTAGTGAATCAATATGCTTTGAAAATCGTCCATAATGAGTATTGCCATTAAATGGTTTATCAACTACCATTCTGTCTTGTCCAAAGGAATTATTGATTGTAATCAATCCTACTATTGTTATTAAAATCATCCTCATATTTTGTCGTCTGTTTATGTTTCACAACATAGTTATATGTACATCTAAAAATAAACTTATTCCTTTTATCTCTTAGGGTTTTGCATATAAAATGGGTGTGTAGTTGTTATTAACGGAATTATGATTGTGGTGTATCCCGAAGGGTATGCCATCATCATCATGTTTTATATGGCGTATTTTATTTATACATTTTCTTGTTTCAGTTTTGACCTTCTATAATTGCTAAATCTCTTTTTCGTTTAATACCCATTTATTATTCTCATTGATTATTAGGTTTAACCAATTAAATCGTAATCGCTTCTTCATATCACTTTCGTTAATCCATTTTAATTGAGTTGAGCTATAATTCATGGTTATAACATTAATTAGGTCTGGAATGCAATGGTTTCCCTGATAGCATAAATCAGAAATATTATCATATTCATCACTTAAATATAATACTTGCGATTCATTCAGTTTGTTTACAATTGTTTTAGTGTTTTCCTGAATTAAATTCCAGAATTTTGTAGTGTGCTGATATTGAGTTAAAAGAGAATTATCATAAGTTTCTCCTTCCAATAATGGTCTCCAATATTTTATCATTAGGTTAGTGAAAATCAAAATCGTCTTCTTAAATATCTTAAAGTTGTAAAGTGGTTTATAGTTTGACAATATTTCTACGTAATTCCAATTCTCGAAATTTTGAAGCAGGCTATCCTGAGAAACATAGTATTTCGCCTCGTTGAATTTCTCAGTTTTAGGTTCTATGTGCAAATCTTTTCTATTACAGTCAACCACTTGAGTATTTAATAAATTTTCAAATTGTTTTATTACATATTCGGGATCTTCGAATTGAAATTTGTGATTTACTATGATGTTAAGTGAGCTTGCCAATTTTGTTCATTTATTTTTTATGCCATATAACAT
>CAZSKA010000022.1:0-27091 GCA_964607315.1 uncultured Saprospiraceae bacterium
AAAAATTAAGTATCAAAATTTTATACGACATTTTGAAATTAAATTGGTATTACAACCTATTTTCATTAATAACTTGTAATAAGTCTTCTTTATAATTTTTGCCTATTGGTAGTAGCTTAGCTTTTCCATTTTCCATTACTTCTACCATATTTCCCATCAATGATTTAATCTTATCCGTAGATACAATATATGAACGGTGAATTCTCCTGAATTTATTGGAAGGAAGTTTGCTTTCCAAACTCTTCATCGTCTGTAAAGTGATAACTCTTCCTTCTTTCATTCGGATGATTACATAATCTTTTAATCCTTCTATATATAATATATCATCATGCTTGACCTTGATTAATTTTTTATCAGCTTTCACAAAGAAAAAGTCTTCTCCTGAGGCTTCACCTGATGCACTTGCCCCCTTTCTTCTTTCTATTTCCGCTTCAGCCTTATTAACAGCCTGCATAAAACGATCCATTGGGATTGGTTTAAGTAAATAGTCTGTTGCAGATAATTCGAATCCTTCAACTGCATAGTCAGCGTATGCTGTAGTGAATACGATAACAGGTGGATTCTTTAATGATTTTACAAAATCAATACCTGTGATTTGCGGCATTTGGATGTCTAAAAAGATCAGATCGACCTCATTTGATTTTAGCACCTCATTTGCTTCTATTGCATTAGAGCATTTACAAACTAATTCTACATTAGGTAGATTCTCAATATAAGATTCTAGAATATCTTGAGCTAAAGGCTCATCATCAACAATCATTGCATGTATCATATATCTAATTTAATTTTTAAATTAACGTTATAACTATTTGTATCTTCATTCATATCCAAAGTATGTTTCTCCGGATATAATATTTGTAATCTTCTTTCTACATTCTGTAAACCAATGCCGCCACTTTTCTTTTTCGGAAATTCCACAGGTTTATAATCTCCTATAGAATTTTTAATATCTAATATCAGTTCCTCTTTTTCAACATGGAGATTAATGTGTATAAAACCCTGAGAAAGCTGTTTGTTAATCCCATGTTTAAAGGCATTCTCTATAAATGGTGTCAATAATAAAGGCGCAATTCTTTGCCCATTGAGTTCACCATTTACTATTAGTTCAATTTCAAAATCCTTACTCAGTCTAAGTCTCTCTAATTCTATATAATTTTTCAAATAATTTATCTCTTGACTTAATAGTACTTGACGCTCATTACACTCGTAAAGCATATACCTCATTATTTCACTTAACTTCAATACAGTTTGTGGTGCTCTGTCTGATTTTTTAAGAGTGAGTGCATACAGATTATTCAAGGTGTTAAATAAGAAGTGCGGATTAATCTGTGATCGTAAAAAGTTTAATTCTGTTTGTGTTGTTTTATACTCGAGCTCTTTCTTTTCTACATCGGATTTTTGCCAATCCATAAGGATTTGAAAAATAGTGGAAGAGAATGCCACGAATAAGCACGATAGAAATATAAAACCCTGATTCTCCACAAATCGGTCTTGGATTTGGGGCAAACCCCAAAAAAGAATATAAAGAGCAAATGTCTTTACAGGACTGATGATCACTACACTGAAAACTAAAAAAAAGGAATACGAAAAGTATTTTTTCTTGTGAAAGTACTCTGGTATTAAAAAGTATAGATTGAAATATACAACAATGGCAAAAAATACCACATTTACCAATTCTTTGACAAAGGTAATATGCAGTTCATATCTATTTCTCTCGGTAATAATGAGCACAACAAGCACCACCAACCAAAAAAATAAATGGTAGGCAATATGTTTATGTTTTGAGTCAATGACTTTCTCACGAAAATCTGACACAGAATTTTTTATGCTTGTTTTTTTAATCACTATACAATCTTAACTATATTCGTAATATAATCATTTTTAAACTTCTGCTTTTTCGCCGAATGTTAGGTAAAATTCGATAAATAAAAAGCTATCAACGAGGTTTTGAACTATATTCAAAAGTTAACGTTTAAAAATTTACAAACAATAATGATTAGATGAGCTACAATAAGGTAGAACAATACGACGAAAAAACGACGAAAAAACTTAAGAAAAGTTATAAAGAAATATTAGAGCTAATAGGGGAAGATCCATCTCGAGAAGGATTATTGAAGACACCAGAACGTGCAGCTAAAGCCATACAATTTCTAACTCAAGGATATCACCAAGACGCAAAGGAAGTGATTCAAGGCGCATTATTTCACGAGGAGTACAATGAAATGGTCATAGTTAAGGACATTGAACTGTATTCACAGTGCGAACATCACATGCTTCCGTTCTTTGGAAAAGCACATATTGCATATATTCCAAATAAAACTATCGTCGGTCTGAGTAAATTACCAAGAGTAGTTGATATTTTTGCAAGAAGATTACAAGTTCAGGAAAGATTAACACATGAAATCTTAAAATGTATTGATGATGCATTGAAACCTCAAGGTGTAGCAGTTGTTATTGAAGCAAGACATATGTGCATGATGATGCGCGGCGTTCAAAAACAAAATTCTATCACTACTAGTTCTGCTTTTACTGGTCAATTCAGAGAAGCGGAAACAAGAGCGGAGTTCATGAAATTGATTCAATCTTCAAGATGTATTTAATCTTTGCTGGCTCATTATTAAACCAACATTTAAAATGAAAGCATATGTTTTCCCTGGGCAAGGAGCTCAGTTTGTAGGCATGGGAAAAGACCTATTTGAATCTGGATCCCAAGCAAAAGAATTATTCTCAGAAGCAAATGATATTCTTGGCTTCGATATTACCCAATTAATGCTAGAAGGGACTGCAGAGATGTTAAAGCAGACTTCCGTGACTCAACCTGCTGTATTTTTACACAGTGTCATAAAGTCAAAAATTTCTCCAGATTTTAATCCTGATGTTGTTGCAGGTCATTCTTTGGGGGAGTTTTCTGCGCTGGTAGCAGCTGGAGCAATGACCTTTAAAGAAGGACTTTCTTTGGTTCAGAAAAGAGCTCAGGCAATGCAAGATGCATGTAATGAATCCGAAAGTACTATGGCTGCTATATTAGGGCTTGATAATGAAGTAGTAGAGATGGCTTGCGCCCAAATCGATGAGACGGTTATCCCTGCTAATTATAATTGTCCTGGACAGCTGGTCATTAGTGGTTCTATCAAAGGAATAGAAGAAGCGGTAGAGCTTTTGACAGAACTTGGAGCTAGACGTGCGATTGTTCTTCCAGTGAACGGTGCGTTTCATTCGCCTTTTATGGCTTCCGCCCAAAGTAAATTACAAGAAGCAATAGAAGCAGCTGAGTTTTCTAAGCCTACTTGTCCTATTTACCAAAATGTGGATGCATATTCTTATACAGATCCAAAAGAAATTAAGAAGAATCTTATTGATCAATTAGTTTCTCCTGTAAGATGGACGCAAACAATGGAAAATATGATTGCTGATGGAGTAGAGGCATTCATAGAAGTTGGTGGAAATGGTAAAACGCTTTCTTCTTTTGTGAAGAAAATAGACAGAGCATTTCCTACTTCAGCTCTGTAAATAATTTACAGAAGCTTTTAAAATTTACTTGATTTTACAGGTGCAAATTAGCTATCTTTGAGCCTATGGAGGAACAATCTGTTGGCCAAATTCTTATTTCGGAACCTTTCATGGAAGATCCGAATTTCAAACAATCCGTTGTTTTGATATGTGATTTTGAGCCTGATCATGGAACTGTGGGTTTTATATTGAATAAACCTTTGGATGTGAAAGTTCATGAAATCATTCAGGATTTCCCTGAATTTGAAGAAGATGTGTATTTAGGAGGCCCTGTGGGACATGATACGATTCATTACGTTCACACTAGAGGAGATATCATAGATGAATCCGTTTTGATTAGAGATGGATTATGGTGGGGAGGAGATTTTGATAAAGTAAAATTCCTTATCGATACAAAAGTTTTGACAGGTGCCGATATCAAATTTTTTGTTGGATATTCAGGATGGTCAATTGGTCAATTAGATGGAGAATTAGAAATGGGCTCTTGGGTAGTGGATACTATGGATAATAATTACTTGTTAAATATCCCTAGTGAAAAATTATGGAAATCAACTCTCTCTAATATCTCAGACAACTTAGCTATAATTGCTAATATTCCTGACAATCTCAATCTGAATTAATGATTCAGCTAAGTAACATTTTCATAAAGTACGGGGATAGAGTTCTATATAATAACATTAATCTACGCGTAGAAAAAGGAGAAAAGATTGGTCTAGTTGGTAGAAATGGAACTGGAAAATCTACCTTACTAAAAATAATTGCAGGAACTCAAAATCCAGATAGTGGTATAGTAGAACTTAATAAAGGTGTAGAAGTAGCTTTCCTGACCCAAGACTTACCTGACTATACAAGTATTACATTATATGAATTAGCAAAGTCAGCTTTTGAAAAACTAAATGTAATAGAAGAGAAGATCAATGCTATCAACTTAAAGTTGGAGAAAGGTGAAATAGGAGAGAGCGAAGAAGACTTGAAGATATTTGATGAGTTAGCAGAATTGAATACAAGCTTCGAATTATTAGGAGGAAACAACTTAGAAGCTTCTATACAAGCCGTTCTTATAGGATTAGGCTTCCGCCAAAATGAATTTGCTAATACGATGGACACCTTCTCAGGTGGTTGGATTATGCGTGCTGAACTTGCTCGTTTACTGCTAAGTAGTCCAGATATATTATTGCTGGATGAGCCGACGAATCACTTAGATATAGAATCTATACTTTGGTTAGAGCAATATCTTGCTAAATCCCACATGACGATAATCGTGATTTCTCACGATAAGACTTTCCTTTCTAATGTTACAGGCAAAACTGCAGAAATAGAGTTTGGTAAATTAGAAGTGTACAAAGCACCTTATAACAAGTACCTGAAAATAAAGGAAGAAAGAAGAGAGATACAATTATCCGCTTATAAAAACCAGCAAAAACAGATTGCTGAAAAGGAAAGAACTATTACTCGCTTTATGGCAAAAGCCACTAAAACGAAGATGGCTCAATCTATGAAGAAGCAATTGGATAAGTTAGAGCGAATAGAGGCAGTTGATGAAGATGCAGCAACCATGAAAATTGTTTTCCCGCATAGTCAACGATCAGGAAGAATCGTATTAAAAGGAGATAATATATCTAAGAGTTATAGTGATAAGAATGTTCTTGATAATATTTCTATAGAGATTGAGAAAGGAGAGAAAGTTGCATTCGTTGGTCAGAATGGACAAGGGAAAACAACTTTAGTGAAGATCTTGATTGATAAAATAAAAGCTGAGCAAGGTGAAGTTAAGTTAGGACACAATGTTGATGTTAGTTATTATGCACAAAATCAAGCAGATGGTCTTGATAATAAAAAGACCTTGCTAGAAACGATGGAAAGCGTTTCCCCTCCTGATATGCGAACGAAATTAAGAACCATTTTAGGAAGCTTTTTATTTAGTGGGGAAGATGTGGATAAGAAAGTATCTGTTTTATCAGGAGGAGAGCGAGCTCGATTAGCGATGGCGATGATGATACTTTATCCAGGTAATCTATTAGTATTAGATGAACCTACTAATCACCTGGATATACAATCGAAAGAGATTTTAAAACAAGCCGTTTTAGATTACGAAGGAACAGTATTAATCGTTTCTCACGATAGAGACTTTTTAGCTGATTTATGTGAAATAGTATATGAATTCAGAGATAAAAAGATAAAGAAATACTTAGGGGGCATTAATTATTTCCTTAAGAAAAGGGCAGCTGATAATATGCGTGAAATAGAGAAAGCCTCTAAACAGCAAAACGGAGGTAAAACTGCAATCCAAGTAAGACCTGCAGTTGATAGAGAAGTCTTGAAGAAAAAGAGAAGGGAAATGCAATATATAGAAAGAGATATTGCAAAATTCGAAGGTCAGAAAGAGAAAATTGAGATAAAAATGGCTGATCCATCCTTCTTTACAGAGCCTAATAGTCAAGATGAAATTACTAAATATAATAGCATTAAAGCTGAACTTGAAAAGAAAATGGAAGAATGGGAAGAAGTGGCAGAATGGTTAGATGTTAATGATGTATAATCCCATTTCTAAATAAGAATTGTATAAGTTGAAGATAGATTAGACTTTATAGAATCATCCATACTTTTCTAAAATCTTCCAAGCCGCACGCATATCTTTAGGCCACTCAGCAGTAAACGAAATATCTTCATTAGTAACAGGATGATTCAAAGTTAGGCTATAAGCATGAAGAGCCTGTCTACCAATTATTGGTCTGGACTCTTTGTCTTTACTTACACTGAACTTCTTCTTTAGATCTTTTAAGAAGTAAAATGGCTTTTTATTGTATAGGTTATCACCAAGAATAGGTAGTCTTTCACTCGCCATATGAACTCTTACTTGATGAGTTCTCCCAGTCTCTATTTTTACCTGAACTTTATGAAAGTTACCTTTGGACGAAAGTCCTTTATAATGACTAATTGATTCCTTTCCATTAGGCTTAATACTTACTTTATTCGACCTAGAATCAATGAAAATAGGCTTGTTAATAGTGTGTTGACCTTCTTTGAGATTCCCAACACAAATACATTGATAAATTTTATCAATCTTATTCTTCAGAAAGAGATTGTTGATATAAGCATGTGCTTCTTTGTTTAAGGCAAATAACACTATTCCACTCGTATTTCTATCTATTCTATGATTGACGAAAATATCCTGTTTATAGACTTGTTGAAGATGTTCTTGTAAAGATTTTACTTTCAGATTTCTTCCTGGAATAACAGGAACTCCAGGTGCTTTATTCACCACAAGAATGTCTTCATCTTTATATATTTCGACGAAATTTTTATTTCCAGCCATTAGCAGATAAGTCTGAGAATTTCTTTTTACCAGCAACAAAGTATTGGACAACTATACTCTTTCTATATAATCCCGTTTTGTTGTATTTTCCTATGCTGTACTTTTTGATCATTTCTCTAGTTGTTCTTCTTTTATCTAAAAGGCTGAAAAATCTAGGAAAGATGTACCAATGTGCTCTTACAATAGCCCACACGTTTTTAGGTTTACCTTGGAGCATGATCTGAGTGCCAGCAACAGCATCTAAAACTAATCGGTAAAGAAATTTAAAGAACCAAAAAGGACTCTCATCATTTTTAATTAATGTAATCAAGTTATTTCTGAAATTCAAATAGGTCTTGTTTGGACTTTCGTATGCAAGGGTTCCGCCACCTAAATGATAAACAACAGAAGAAGGATGGACAAGTACTTTATAACCAGCTCTCTTCATTCTCCAACAGAAATCAATTTCTTCTTGATGAGCAAAATATGAAGCATCAAACCCTTCAAGTTTGTCAAATATGTCTTTACGAACGACCATTGCAGCACCACTTGCCCAGAAGATTTCTTTGGGGTCATTATATTGGTCTGAGTCTTTTTCCACAGTAGAAAAAATACGTCCTCTACAGAAAGGGTATGAAAGATAATCCATAAAACCGCCCGAAGCACCTGCATATTCAAATGATTCCGGAGCCTCTATTGATCGAATTTTGGGCGATACAGCCCCTATAGTAGGGTCGCTTTCCATTAATTCAATAATAGGATCTAACCAATTTTGGGTACATCGAATGTCAGAATTAATTAATGCAACGTATTTATTATTAATCTGCTGTAATCCTTTATTATATCCTCCAGCATAACCATAATTTTTAGTGAATTCTAGAAGTTTATATTCGGAATGCCATTCTTTAATAAAAGCAACAGAACCGTCAGTACTCGCATTGTCTATTAATACATAATCTACATTCTTTTCAGAAGAGTGTAGGGTAGAGGGCAAATACGACTCAAGGATTTCTTCACCATTATAATTAAGGATAGCGATTGCTGTATTTTTAACATCATTGAAATTCGAAGAATTAAACTTCTGTAATATTCCTCTTGCGGAAATCTCATCTTTCCTCAGTTGTCCCTTTAGCGCATCCAAGCCATTGAATTTCATATCATCACGAATGAAATCTATCAACTCTAATCTTAGTATCTCACCATATATGTTTTCATTGAAATCAAAAATATTGACTTCTATACTCGTTTTTGCTTCATTATGAAGTGTCGGTTTCTTGCCAATATATAACATCCCTTCATGATGATTTTGACCATGATGTACTTTGACTGCATAGATGCCTGACTTAGGAATCAGTTTGTTCTCATCATCAATCATGATATTCGCAGTCTTAAAACCTATCTGTTGACCAACCTGTTCTCCATAGATCACTTTCCCTGTAATCATATAGGAATAATTAAGGAAATCGTTAGCTTGTGATATTTCGTTGTTAGTTATTGCTTCCCGAATCTTTGTCGAACTAATCGCAATTTCCTCTATTTCCTCTTTTTCTATCCTTATCGTCTTGAAGTTATGTGATTCCTCATAGGACTGTAATAAAGTGATTTCACCTTGTCTATTCATGCCATATCGGTGATCATAGCCAATTACGATATAAGAAGGATTAAATTTTTCAAGTAAGAAGCTTTCGATATACTCACGTGGAGGTTGTTGCGAGAATTCTATTGAAAATGGAACAATAACTACATTGTCAACTCCAAATTTTCTAAATAAAGCAAGTTTCTCATCAAGTGAATTCAACAAGACAAGTGAGTTGTCTTTTGGGTAGATTACTTTACGAGGATGAGGATAAAATGTAATGACTACACTTTCGCTTTTTATCTCAGCAGCCAGTTCATTAATGCGTTTGATAAGTTTTTGGTGACCTCTGTGGACACCATCGAAAGAACCTATCGTTATGACAGTATTCTTAAAATCTGGAAGATCATTAAGATTTTTGTAAATGTTCATTAAGCTGCTTAATGCTGGCAAATTTAGTAATAATATTACGGGACTAGATTAGTTTTAGTCTATTTTGTAATATTGATCGTGATGTAAATCATAATGGAATCGTGTATCGTTTTCATTATCAATGATTTCCTGTAATTCATTGATAGGGTCAAACATTGCCTCATGAGTCAACTGAAAGGTTCCCCAGTGAATTGCAAAACTGACATCTGGGTCTAAATCTTGATGAGCCTTGTACGCATGTTCTGGCGGCATGTGCACATGTTCCATAAAGAATCTAGGTTTATAAGCGCCTACTGGAATCAGTGCTAAGTCTATGTGCCCAAACTCTTCTTTTATCTCTTTGAAATGTTTGTCATAACCTGTGTCACCTGCGAAGTAGATTTTCTTAGCATCACTTGTAAACATCCAACTTCCCCACAATGTCTTCCTAGGAGAAAGGAATCTATTACTCCAGTGTTTAGCTGCTAACATATGTATAGTGATATTGCCATTTTGTTTGCTTTCGCCCCAGTCCATATCGACAACATTCTTTATCTTGAATTTTTCAAGAAATTTCTTTGTAGCAAGACCTACATAGATGGTTGGTCCATCTCTTTCACTTAGCTTTTTCAGAGTAGCCACATCAAGATGATCATAATGATCATGCGATATGACAACGACATCAATTTTTGGCAATTCATCAAAGGGAATGGAAGGTTGTCTATATCTTTTGGGGCCTAATGCAGTAAATGGACTTGCACGTTTGGAATATACTGGATCAGTTAAAATATTCATCTCTTTGTGCTGAATTAGCACCGTGGCATGATTGATTTGTTTGTAATAGATTGCATCAGATTCCACATTTGAAAATGCTATACTTTCGTATGCTTTAGATTCTATTTCTTGCCAAACACCTCTTTTGTTTTTTCTTTGCCATTTCATCAATGCCCTAAAGTCGCCCATGTCATTCCCATTGGGATTGTTGAACCTCTTTCCATCCCATCGTTCAGTAAGTGGACCCTCATATTTAGGAACATACAAAGTTCTACAGCCATAGAATAATAGGCCAGTAAGGATGATCAATGCGATTAATAGGAAGTAATTGATCATAGAAATCTATTGCGTGATTTTTTTTGGGCTTTAAGCCCAAAGATTATTTGTGTAGCCTTGCTTGTCTATCAAGAAGTGTTTCTTCTGATTCTTCTCTTTCAGGATCAGGTAAACAACAATCAACAGGACAAACAGCGGCACATTGCGGTTCTTCGTGGAAGCCTTTGCATTCTGTGCATTTATCAGCAACTATAAAATAATAATCTTCGTAGACAGGTGCATTTTCATCATCAGCATCAACAACTACGCCTCCTTCTAATTCATACGAACCAGATACAGTAGTACCTTCGTTCATTTTCCAGTTTACTCCTCCTTCATATATTGCGTTGTTCGGACACTCTGGTTCGCATGCTCCGCAATTAATACAATCATCTGTGATATAAATAGCCATTACTCAAAATTTTCAACAAAATTAATACCTAATCTTGTTACTTAGTTCATATAAGACAATTATTTATCGTAAATACGTCCTATTTTATTAATATTAGTAGAGCTAGCTTGTTGAGTTCCCATTAAAAGAACGTCTTGAATGTTAACATGTTTTGGCTGAGTAGCAATAAAAAAGATGGTTTTTGCTACATCTCTACTGGTTAAAGGATTAAATTCATTATAAATCTTTGCCTTTTTCTTGTCACCATCAAATCTGTTTACGGCAAATTCAGTCTCTTCTACATGGGCAGGACTAACTTGAGAAACTTTTATGCCATATTTATAAAGGTCAAGTCGAATACCTCTGGTTAAAGCATCAACTGCATGTTTGCTCGCACAATATACGGCGCCATTCGGATAAACCTCATGTCCAGCTGTAGAACACAGATTAATGATATGTCCAGATTTATTTTTCACAAAATGTTTAGAAACTAAACTTGTCTGATAAAGTAAGCCTTTAATATTCGTATCTATCATAGTGTCCCAATGATGGATTTCTCCATCTTGGATGGGAGCAAGACCTTTTGCTCCACCTGCATTGTTAATCAAATGTGTGATTTTAGATTTGGTCTCTTTTGATAGACTTTTCCAAGCTGCTTCAACACCTTTTTTATCTCTAATATCATAAATTAATGGAATAATTTCAATTCCATATTTCACTTCTAATTTCGTCTTTAACTCTGACAGTCTTTGTTCTCTTCTTCCTGTGATAATAAGATCAAATCCTGCTTTAGCAAATTCTTTAGCACAAGCTCTGCCAATTCCTGAACTTGCACCAGTTATGTAAACAATCTTTTTATGTTTCTTCATTATGATTTCATTGATTTTTCTAATTCATCATAGAATTCCTTTACAAAAGGTTCAAATTTTGATGTAGCAGGACCGTTAAATCCAGTGTGAATGTAATTGACTTTATTGTCTTTGTCTATGATCATCAAAGTAGGAAATGAAATGATTTTATTCAAGAAAGGGAACGTCTCACTAGCTAATGGCTTACTTAAAGCACCACCATAAACAATAGGAAATTTAAGCTCCATTTTATCAGAATATTTTTGCAAAGTTTCTAAAGCTTTCTTTTTATTTTTTGGTCTTTCAAAACCAACAGCCATAACTTCTATATCATTTGCATACTTTTCTTTAACTTCATTAAGGAAAATCATTTCGTCTTTGCAATTAGGACACCACGTTCCCATGATAGAAACTATTTTCACCTTGTCTTTGAATATGTCATCATTAATTGATAATTGCTTGCCATCAGTTCCTGTGAAATCGAAATCTATTGTTGGGTTATCTTCTACTAGATACGTAAGTTCACTAGGGTCAGTTAATTCATACTCGTTATTTCTTTTAGCAGACCAGGCAGCTCTATAGTGTTTGCCACTTTTAAATGTACCAATGATGTTATCTTGGTCCACCTTTTTAATGGTAAATAAAAAAGCATGAGTTCCATCGAAAACACTAAGATAAGCCTTGTTTCCTTGCACTGTTCCTTCAAGAAATCTATAGTCGCCTGTTTCCGTTCTGAAAGTCCCAGATAACATATTTCCTTCTTGCTTGAATTCACCAATTGCCTTATAAGCATCATCGGTTCCTTCTTCGAATACACATTCCCAGTTTCCTGTAAGATCCCATTCGGGTTCTTTTTTTAATACAGTAAACCGATGAGCTTCACCGTATTTAGCTGTAAACGGAATGGTGTAATTGTTTTTGTCTGGGATATTGAAGCTTCCTGTCATACCATTAGATTCATATTTTGCAGCTAAATACGAACCGAATTCTGGAAAGTGAACTGTTACAGAGTCCTTTACATCTCTATGTGTCATTTCATGTTCCACCTCTTTAACTTCTATTCTTTCTTCACCATTTATGAAATAAAAGACCATTTCGTTTTGGTCGTTATACTTAATTTCAAAATTAAATGGCAATGAATTATCAGACAGTTCATTTATACCCGTAATAACTTCTTCGTCATTTTCTCCTGTTATAAAATTCCTGTTACCAATAATTAATTCACCTCGCCAGATTCCTGGAGGTAGCTTGTCGAAATCTTGACGCATTTCTACACACGATGAAAGAGATAAGCAAGCAAGCAAGATTATGATAAAATGTTTCATTTTTCTATTATTTTGAAGATCCTCTAAAGTAGTCTTCTTTGTGTTTGAAAAGGACGTTAAAAGTCGTTAATGATCCGTATATTCTAGATATATATTGTTGAAGATTAACTTTCTCTTCATCGGATAGTTTACTAGAATTTATTCTTTGTTCCATAACACGTAATCTATCTCGAGTCATGACAATTTTGTGAAAGAAAGTTTCAATAGGAATTTCTTTGGGTTTTAAATCATCGTCAGCTGGTTTAAGGATCATTGTTCCATTTTCCCATTTCTGACCAAGATCAATAACTTCATTGGAAGCACCCCAGAATCTTAAGATTTTAGCTAAACCTTTTTCAGCTTCAGTAAAGCTTTGGTCGGGAGTATAATCTATTTTTTCTATAATTTCGTAACCAACAAAATCTCTTCCTAAATTCTTTAAACCATACTGCATGAAGCATACTTTGTAAGCTGCTACATTCACTTCAACAATCACACCTTCTTCGTAAGCAGGGTGTTTGATTCTTGATCCAATACCTAGAATATTTTCCATTTAATTATTTTGTTTTAATCTTAAAATTTATTCGAAAAGCAAAAATAAGAAACCTCATTAATTACTTTACGAGAAACGTGAAAGCGAGTTAGGATTTAATAAATGTTTGCGAAATAATCTCACTGTCCCGAACCACCTGTAGTATATAAGAACCAGATGATAGATTGCTTACATCGACCACACTATTCGCGCTATTTATATTTATATCCATTACTTTCATACCTTGCATATTCAACACAGATGCATGTTCTGATTTCTCAGGCCATTCTACATTAATTTGATTGATAGCTGGATTTGGATATATTTTAATGCTGTTAGAACTTAGGATTTCAGTTTCTTCACTGCTAACAAAATTGCTAATGTTAAAGTCGAAAATTCCTCGACCATAAGTTCCGAATCTAACGGTATTATCATTATTCACTAATTCTACACTCCAATAAGTAACATCGGGGCCAGCATCTCCAAGCATGCTGTACCATTTGTCTTCAGATAGAACACAAACAAATGGCCCATCAGTAGTAGCGGCAAAAAGAAGGCTTTCTTCTGTATTTATGACCATTCCTAATACAACAGTTCCAGGAAGATTGTCAGAATAATTTTCAAACGTTGCACCGCCATCAACTGATTTCATCACAGGAATTCCATTGAATCCATTTCCACCTGTATATACTATTTGATTATTTATTTTAGAAGGCACTATAGCTTGTCCGTATAGAAAATGTCCACCAGGCACTAAGTCCGCTTGATTAAAAGTTGCACCAAAATTATCACTATAGAAAAAGCGTCCATTGTCAGTAGCTGCATAGATGATTTGTTCATAATTGTCTGCTATAGTAATTGCCGAAACAACACCACCTCCAGAGGCTTGATGAAAGTCAAAGTCTAATTGACTAGCTATGATATTGCCATTAGCGGCTTCTAATCTTATAATATGGGAGCCATCTCCACCATTGATATTTCCTCCGGCCATATATATGTGGTCTGAAAAATCATGAGGAGGAGCAGCTAAAGGTGGAATCCAAACACTTTCATCATTAGAATCTAAAGTATAAGAAGCTGCAATTCCCTGATCATTCGGAGAAGGCCAAAAACTTACCCAACCTCCAGGGAACACGGTCCATAATTTATTGACTGAAGTGAATTGGATGTGACCATAATCACCTGAAATAGCTTGAGAAAAATTCAAGTTCTCTCCTTGAATATCATCTCCAACCTGAAAACCTTGATCTTGTGAACCAGCATATATATGCTCTTCAAGTATAGGCTCAGTTCTCACGCTATAATACTGCGAAACATTCAATCCTTCCAATGATATATTCAAAGGTTGTTGATCAAATTCATTCATTTTGCTAATTCCGCCATGATTACTTATCAGCATGAAATATTCTCCCGAATCTTCATCAACATAATCACTAAACCACATCATGTCAGCATGAATTTTATTGATTACATCGCTGTAATATTCAGGCCAAGTATTAATCTTCTCCCAACTTAGTCCACCATTGAATGATCTATAACATTCTATATCTCCATACATTAGAAAGTTAGGATTTTCACTGCTTACAAAAATGCCTACATTCCAAGGAGATGTTGGCAAACTACCTTGGTTTTGCCAGCTTGCTCCCTCATCATCAGAACGGTACATGGAGACGCCATTTTCGTTAGTCAAGACATATAGCGAGCGTATATTGTTATCATCAATGGAGCCAACAAATTTAGCTGTTCTACCATTCAAACTAACAGGTGCAAACCCTTCTAATAATTCAGCTCCAGTTTTATCTTCATTAACTTTATAGACTCTAGAAGTAGAATTGTTAAGACTCTCTATTACATAGAACTCATCTGTTTTTCGAATGTGAGCCATGGAAATGTTATTAATAGCATTTGTTTGAAACGAGAATATTTTATTGTAGGTTTCCCCAAAATTTTCTGACACATATAGACTGTAGCTGTTAGCTGGATTTTCTCTACCTATAAGTAAGATTTTTTGAGAACCATCTAATGCCATATATTCATCCTTGACATTACTAAAAGTCACATTGGAAGGAGTCCAAGTTTGACCATCGTCATCACTAAAATGTGGGATTCTATTAATTTCAGAAACTAATCGTCTGTTTCCATCTACATATCCTACTTCTAGAAAACGAACATTAAACCTAGCTTTTTGATTGACAATTTCCCATGAATTACCGTCTAATCCACCTTTCCATATTTGACCACCTGCACTTACTAGGAATAACTCATCGGCTTGTTGATCATAAGCAGTTTTAAAAACGCTTCCAGCTTGATTAATACTTCCTTTTTCTTGCCATTCACCCAAAATTAGTCCATCGGCGATGGATTCTGTATTACTTTTGTTACTTGTTGCTTTGTTCCTCTTTTTGAAGCGGTTATATGCATTCTGACTCTGAATGTCTTCAGCAGTTCTTCCATCGACTGTTCTAAATAATTTTTGCAACCATGCTTTTTTAGAAGCTGAGAAAACAGGATTTTCCATATTCTCTTTCACGACGGTATTGCCATCAGTAGGAGGTGGCATGAAAGTATTTTGCTTACATGAAATTATTACAAAACAAGCTATTAGGAAAATTAATGAATGCTTCATTTTATTAATTTTTATTGGTCAAACCTTAATTTGCCGCTTGATAATGGTCGTCTAGATTTTTAGGATTAGGTTCGTGTAGGTTATCAGTCGATTTAGCGACTAACATGGAAACGGTGGCATCTCCAGTAACATTTACCATGGTTCTGCACATGTCTAGTGGTCTATCAACAGCTAATATCATGGCAATACCAGTTCCCAGCAATTCTGAAGGGAAATTTATAGATTCTAATACGATGATTAACATGATTACACCAGCACCAGGTACTGCAGCAGAACCTATAGAAGCTAATAAAGCAGTTGCTAAAATCGTAACGGTCATGCCAATAGTTAATTCCACACCTAAAGCTTGACATATGAAAACAGCTGCAACTGCCTGATAGAGAGAAGTTCCATCCATGTTAATAGTGGCTCCCACAGGTAAAACAAAGCTGCTTACTTCTTCATCAACTCCTAGGTGTTCTTCTACACGTTCCATAGTAACAGGTAGAGTTGCTGCACTAGAACTTGTACTAAATGCTACAAGTTGAGCAGGAGAAATTCCTTTGAAGAAGAATTTTGGGCTCTTTCCTATATAGAAGTAGACTATAATGAAATAAAATAAAATCATAACGATAAGACCTGCAATCACCGTCCCTGCATACCAAAGTAATCCTATCAGTAAATCTGGCCTACTAGTCTCAGCGACCAGTCTGGCCATAAGAGCAAAAACGCCAATAGGGGCGAAGAGCATAATCAAATCCACCATTTTCATAATCACATCATTCAATGCGTCAAATATATTTTTAAGTGGTTTAGCTTTTTCTTTGTCAATTAATATCATGCAAATTCCAAGAAAAATCACGAAAAAGATAACTTTTAGCATAGAACCATTATCGGACATTGCCTTAACTACGTTATCAGGTACAATATCAACTAAAGGTTGAAGAGGTCCCTTTTTTGCTTGCTTTTCAGCGTCTTCAAGCTTTTTGTCTAAATTCTTTTGTTTCTCTTTATCATTAGAAATGTCAGCTTTTAATTCTTTAATTGTTTCTTCTGAGATTTTCTCACCTGGTTTTACAATATTAACTAATGTAAGACCAATAGTTATAGCAACTAGAGTAGTTAAAACATAGATGACTATTGTTCTAATTCCCATTTTAGAGAACTTGCTGATATCCTCCAGGTCACTAACTCCTTTAATAAGGGAAACAATGATTAATGGAATGGCAATCATTTTTAAAAGACGGATAAATATTGTTCCAAATGGCCCAATCCAATCTTTTACAAAATTGGTATATCCCATTTTAGTTAGTACGAAGCCAACTAAAAATCCAAGAACCATTCCTATTAATATCTTCCAATGTAGAGCTACTTTTTTCATTTTTTATATTTTGGGTTTAACCCCAAAAAAAAGGGGCAACGTGTTTCATTCAATTAATTACTAGTTATTATGGCTTTAGATTTTTCATTCTTGAGATGCTTCAGAAGTTCAGCTGCTGCTGGAAAAACTTTCATTTCGGCTTCTTTGACCTTGTCCGCATCAAAATATTGTTTTACAAAGTTTGTTGTAAAATCACCACTAATAAACGCAGGATGGTTCATAACAAAAGTCCCGAAATCCAATGTTGTTTTAATCCCTTCAATTTGATAATCTGCTATCGCTTTTTTAAGACCTTCTATAGCATTTAATCTATCGGTTCCATAAAAGACAAGCTTTGCTATCATAGGATCATAATAAATTGGTATTTCTTCTCCTTCCTGATAAGCATCGTCTAATCTTACACCATTTCCTTTAGGTGCAATATAAGTCGTTAACTTGCCTATGTCAGGTAAGAAATTATTCATAGGATCTTCTGCATATACTCTTAATTCAATTGCATGGCCCTTGATCTGCAGATCATCTTGGCTAAAAGATAAAGGATTATTTTCAGCAATCAGAATTTGTTCTTGAACAAGGTCAATACCTGTAATCATTTCAGTTACGGGATGTTCTACTTGTAATCTTGTATTCATTTCAAGGAAGTAGAATTCGTGTTTGTCATTGATCAAAAATTCCACTGTTCCAGCACCACTATAATTACATGCTTTTGCAACTCTTACAGCAGCTTCACCCATTTCTGATCGAAGTTCAGGAGTTAATACAGCACTTGGTGCCTCTTCTACAACCTTTTGGTGACGTCTTTGAATACTGCATTCTCTTTCGAATAAATGTACACAGTTTCCATGATTGTCAGCTAGAACTTGAATTTCTATATGTCGAGGACTTGTAACAAATTTTTCAATAAATACAGATCCATCTCCAAAAGCAGAAACAGCTTCACTTATTGCCATTTGCATTTGTGATTCTATATCTTCCTCATTTTCAACAAGTCTCATTCCTTTACCTCCACCACCAGCTGAAGCTTTTATTAGAATAGGGAACCCAATTTCTTTTGCAATTGATATTGCTTCGTTTACATCTTCTACAGCTTCTTCAGTACCTGGAACCATAGGGATTTTATAAGCTTTCACCGCTTCTTTGGCGGCTAGTTTAGAGCCCATTACAGTAATGGCTTCAGGTGGAGGACCTATAAAAGTAATACCAGCTTTCTTTACAGCTTTAGCAAACTCGGCATTTTCACTTAAAAATCCATATCCTGGATGAATCATGTCTACATCATTATCCTTACACACTTTTAAGATTTTTCCAATATCCAAATAAGAATCCTTTGCAGGAGAAGCTCCTAAGTGGTAGGCTTCATCAGACATTCTTACGTGTCTAGCCGATGCATCAATATCTGAATATACTGCAACTGCAATATAACCCATTTCTTTGATTGATTTTATGATTCTGCATGCTATTTCACCTCTATTGGCGACAAGTATCTTCTTCATTTTATTATTTTAAAAGTAGTTGATCTTTTGCTTCATTCGATATTTTTATTTCAGCTTCAACTTGCTGTAATTTATGTTCTATATCGCGTAATAAACGGATCACTTTATCTTTTGTTAATTCTACATTTCCAAGGGCGTTTTTGATTTTTTGTTGAATAACCCAATCACTAATTAAGTTGTCAAAAAAGATATCCATAAAACTATTAAAAGTTCCAATGTTTATTTCAAATTCTTGATTACGCACCCCGACATCATATAGTTCTTGTTGGAATTTGTTTAATTGTCTTTGGGTATAATGAGCTGACTTTTGAGCATTGTCAATAGCTCCTTTTTTATAGTATGAAGCTGATCTTGACCGTGAAGATGCCATATCCCATGAACCCCAGTCTTTTGCTTTTTTCAAATAGGCAATTAATTTGTTTAACTCATTTTTACTAGCATTTCCCGCATCTACAGCTTCGTTGACTTCTTTTCTATAGCGAATTAAATCATCTATTTGATAGACGATTTTCATTAATTGTTTTCCTTGTTCTGAATTAGAACGCAACAATTCTTTTTCTCTCTTCTTTTTAAGTGCTTCTAGTTTATTTTCATAGAGTTTAATATCAATGACTTTCTTTTTCAAAAGATCACGTTCATATTCTAGAACTTCAACTTGTTTTTTGAAATCATTATATTTTAAGGTAGCTTGTAAGTATTCTTGTCGTTCTTTCTCGATTTGTTTTTCTCTTGAACCCAATACTTTTTTGAATAGGGATTTCATAGAAAGTCCTTCTATTTCTTTAACGTCTTTATATTCTTTCTCAAGGATATCATGCAATTCATCAAGCTTTTTATACGCATTTTGTAGTTCATTTTCGGTGTTATTAAAATGCTTTTGGACCCGTCGAAGATCCACTAATTTTTCTAGCGTATCCTTTATTTGTTTTTGTGTTTCCAAATTTCAGTTTTTATTCAAAAGCGAAAAATAATGAAATATTTACACAGAAATTGTAGTAAAGTGAATGAATCGTATTATTTTTCTACCAAAATTAGAAAAATGGGATTTTTAGGAGAAATTAGAAAGTTATTATTTGGTGTGAAATCAGTGTCTAAATCAGGTGCAGAAAAGGTGGCTGATAAAAGTGTAGAGATAGGAGGTGAAATATTAGATAAAGGAGCGGATGTTCTTAATAAAGGCAAAGAAATTGCTGGTGATGTAATGGGGAAAGGCACTGAAAAATTAGGTGATTTAACTGATAGTGTAGGTGATAAATTATCTGATCTTAAGGATAAAGCAAAAGGGATTTTAGATAAAGCAAGTGATAGTGATGCTGCTAAAAAAGCAGGTGCTTTTACTGAGAATGTAGGTGAGAAAGTAATTGAAGTAGGTGGTGCTGCAGCTGAAAAAGCTGGGGAAATTTCTGAGAAAGTAGGAAGTAAAGTACTGGAGGCGAAAGACAAAATCATGGAGAAAGCGAATGAAATAGGGGAGAAGTTGTCAGACAAGTATGATGAAACATACGAAAAAGCTAAAGCCTTAGAGGCACAAGAAGCACTAGAACCGAAAGGCGAATTTGCAGATACACCACTTGATGCTGGTGGCTCACTACTTGATGGAACAGATGATTTTTTCTCTAAAGCAGAACGCTATGCAGAAGGAGATTATTCTGATAAAAACAGCATGAAAGTAGGAGATACAGAAATAAGCTTGCCTTCTGGTGAATCTACGAAGGAATTAGGAAAAGTTGCGGGAATGGAGGATATCGATGGAGATGGAAATGAATTAGTTGATGACGCAATTATTATAGAAGATGAACCTTTAGCTTTAGATGCACCAGATGTAGTTTCTGATGCTGTTACAGCTGCGGAAGATAAAGTTACCGATATCGTAGAAAGCGCTGAAGCAAAAGTTGGTGAAACAATTCAAAGTGCAAAAGATGCTGCTGCTAATATGGCAGGACAAGCAAATGATAAAATAAGTGAGATTTCATCAAATAAACTTTCTGAAATGGAAGATATGATGGATTCTATGGGTGAAGAAGAATAAGAGGAGATTTAGCAGTGAATTATAATAGAAGTTTAGCAATCCTTAGCATATTTTATGTAATTCTCTTCGTTTCATGTGATTGTGGAATTAATGAAGAAACCCTCAGATTTACGCAAGAGGAGTTAGAGAATTTTACATCTTTTGAACTTGGTGATACTTTAGTATATGCGGGAAATCAAGGTAATGCAGATACCATAATTGTAGATGAGGTAACTCCTACAATTGAAGAATTTGATATTAGTTGTGGGTTTTTAAGTAGCGATCCTACAAATATGAAGAGTGTTTTTATTAGGAACCATCCGAATAATGTTTTTCCATACACAGATTTTGAGAATCATGAAACTGCTGCGGTAAAACAACCTCAGTTTTTTCTTAATTATCAGGTTTTAATAAATCCGAGAGAGGTAAATGTAATCTTAAATTATAAGAATTTTGCTTTTGTGAGTAGGGTGTTCGATAATTTTAGAATAGAAAGAGATACTATGCTCGGAGATCTAGAACTAAGTACATATTATAGACTCCCACATTCATTGCCTCAACGCCAGTTGGACTCTACTTATATTGATCAAGTTTTTTGGACTTCAGAAGAAGGTATTGTTGCATATATTGATTTAAAAGGAGAATTATTTGTTAAAGAAGATTAATAGGGCGGAGCAATAAAGCTTGCTATTAACAGTAAACAAAAAAAGGAAAACAATTAAGCATGTTATCAGCTTGATTTTAAAACATTTCATTTATAAAAGTATTACATTAATATATCAAATACATTTGGGCCCCCGAGCCCAAAAACAAAAAATAAAATGTTAGATAATAATAAAATCGTTGAAGCTTTAAGAACAATAGTAGATCCTGGGACTGGAGTAGATATTGTTTCAGCAAGACTAGTTAGTGAATTAAAGGTTGATGGGAATAAAGTAAGTTTTGCATTGAATAACACGAAGCTAGACGATAAACTCAAATCAGAAATTAACTTTCACTGTATCGGTGCGATTCAAAAGGTATATCCGCAAGCTGATGTGCATGTTCATATGCATAGTGATGCACAGGCTAAAAAAGACATCGCTTTGCCTCAGGTGAAAAATATAATAGCTGTGGCTTCAGGAAAGGGTGGAGTTGGTAAATCTACAATGTCCGTTAATTTAGCATATGGCTTAAGTAAAAGAGGTTTCAAGGTTGGTATATTAGACGCTGATTTATATGGTCCATCTTTGCCTACAATGCTTGGTTTACAGGGCTCAAGGCCCAAAGTAGAAGTCATATATGGAAAGAATAAAATCCGGCCTATTTTACACGAAGGAGTTCATGTGATTTCGCTTGGATTCATTATAGAACCTGAACAAGCAGTTGTTTTAAGAGGCCCCAGACTGGGAGGTATAATTAAGCAATTCATAAATGATTGTTTATGGCCTGAGTTGGATTTTCTAGTGATTGATTTGCCACCAGGAACGGGTGATATTCAATTAACGATGGTTCAAACTGTGCCGGTTTCTGGAGCTGTGATGGTTACTACACCTCAGGAAGTAGCAATAGTAGATGCTGTAAAAGCAATGAACATGTTTAGATTGCCAAATGTAGATGTGCCTATTTTAGGAGTTATAGAGAACATGAGTTGGTTTACTCCAGCGGAGTTACCTGATAACAAGTATTATATATTTGGAGAAGGCGGTGGAAAGCGATTGACGAGAGAAGCAAACACCGTATTATTAGGCCAAATGCCATTGGTTAAGGGGATTAGGGAAGGTGGAGATGAAGGGAAACCTTTTATTTTAAGGGAAGATGCGGAAAGTTCAGTAGTAAATGGATACTATGAGAAAATTGTCAATAAATTTCTTCAGCAAATAGTAATTAGAAACGAGACACGAAAACCTACTGAAACAGTTAAAATAATTACGTAATTTTGCAACATGGTTCAAACAGATAAATCTATATTGCTTGAAAAGATTGACAAAGCGCTGGATAATATCAGGCCTCATTTAAAGGTTGATGGTGGAGATGTAGAGTTAGTTGATATTACAGATGATATGCTAGTGAAGGTCAAGTGGTTAGGGAATTGCCGTTCCTGTAACATGTCTCATTTTACAATGAAAGCAGGTATAGAACAAACAATAAAATCAGTCTTACCTGAAATAACAGGTGTAGAAGCAGTTAATTAATGAGTAGAAGCAAGTTATTTAAAAATATTCTGCAGAAGAATTCTTTTCTCTGCATTGGATTAGATACAGATAAAGATAAAATTCCATCTTTTTTATTAGAATATGATGATCCTATATTCGAGTTTAACAAAAGGATTATCGATGCAACTAAGGATTTATGTGTTGCATATAAACCAAATATTGCCTTTTATGAGGCAGAAGGTATAGATGGATGGAAATCATTGCAAAAGACCATCGATTATATTCCAGATGATATACTTGTAATAGCTGATGCTAAGCGAGGAGATATAGGGAATACGAGTGAACGATATGCAAAAGCGTTTTTTGATAAAATGAATTGCGGAGCTATTACAGTTGCACCATATATGGGCGTTGACAGTGTTACTCCTTTTTATAATTATCCGAACAAGTGGGTTATAATCTTAGGATTAACTAGTAACAAAGGAAGCAATGATTTCCAGATGATAATGGATGTTCATCAACAACAACTGTACAAAACAGTATTACAAAAAGCAAGTCACTGGGGTACACCAGATGATACAATGTTTGTAATAGGTGCTACTCATCCTGAGAAGTTTAAGGAGATAAGAGAATTATTGCCAAAGCATTTCTTTTTAGTTCCAGGTGTTGGTGCACAAGGTGGCGCTTTGAAAGAAGTAGCTAAGTATGGAATGAATGATGAGATTGGTCTGCTGGTGAATGTTTCAAGAGCTATATTATACGCAGGCAGTGATGAAGAGTTCGATATAGAAGCGAGAGTTAAAGCAATGTCGCTCCAAAAGGAAATGGAAGAATTAATGTATTCAGCCATGATGGGTGGAGCTGATGATTTTATGGAAGATATAGATATAGATGGTCTCGATATAGATGGTGAAATTAATTTTGATATTGACCTAGATTAAAAGGAAAAGATAAAATATAAAAAGCCCACTCTTTTATAAAGAATGGGCTTTTTTAATGTTAGGTACGTCAAATTAGAAAAAGTAAATCTAAGCAGGAGCGATATCATTCATTTCAATGTTAAGCTCCTGTTTTTCTTTATTTTTTCGAGATTTATTTTTACCTCGGAAGAATAAAAGAAGGTTGAAAAATAGCATAACCCCTAAATAAATAGAAAAGCCTCCAATTTTGGCACTTAGAACTTCTATAAGTTCTTGATAAGTGTCATGTCTTAGATTTATCTCTAAAATTAATAAGGCAAACCCAATATTCATTAGATAAAAACCTGTTTCAAATAGGCGATTAGTCGATAATGCGATTTCCTCACGTCCGTTAAAAATATCAAGCATAAATACAATGCTGTTTTTAAAAAGTGTTTTAGAAACGTAATAAGTTAAACATAGTGCAATGGGTAGATAAATAGAGTATCCGATTAATATTTTAATTGTACTGTCCATAATATGTGTATTTAGTTATGTGTTTTTTTTAATAAAGAATTCAAAAGGAGAATGTTTAGGTAATGCAGAGTTCCGATAAGTAGAATGATAATTGATATGCGCTGTCCTAAGACGTTGATAAGATCTAGATTAGAAATTATTTTATTCCAATTAATTAAAGTTAATGCGCAATAACCTATGTTCAACAGATAGTATCCTACTAGAAGAATTAAGTTGATTTGGTTTGCAAGTTCTTTGTTTTTATCGAGTAAAGTTTCAATGAATATCTTTCCGTTTGTAAAACATATTTTTCCAACGAATAGAATAATTGAAGCTGTTATTATTAGGTATATTCCGTAAGCAATAATGTTCAAGTTCATAGGGTAGTTATTGAAGTTTCAGAAAATATTGAAACATATGGGTAAAAAAATTATTTTAGTATTTTGAGTATTAATTTACTGAACCAATTATCTCGATATTCTGTCACTTTCTCTATTGCGGCATCAGCTTTATTTAAATATTTATGTAGTTGACTAGTTTGTTTTATAAAATATATTTCATCTTCATTGTTTTTGTTTTGCATAGAAGAAACTTTCTGCAATACTTTCAAAGCTGGCTTTATTTCTCTTTTGCTTCTTTCTTTTGCAATGGTTATAATCAATTCATCTATATTTTTTTCTGCTCTAAAATATTCCTTTCGTTCACCAGATTTGAATTCTTTGAAAACAATTCCCCAATCGATTAGGCCTCTTAAATTCATAGAGGCATTTCCTCTAGAAATATTTAATTCATCCATAATTTCTTCCATTGACAAGGAACGAATGGAAACAAATAGCAAAGCATAAATTTGTGCCATAGTTTTATTTATGCCCCATTGGGTCCCTAACGATCCCCAAGTTTGAATGAAATTTATTTTTGCTTCTTCGTAATTCACACAACAAATATATAATACTTTCTAAACTTTCAAAAATAATTGAAAGGTATTTTATGTTTATTTTTAATTCCATTGTTTCAGGTTGCTTTTGATGCATATGATCATGTACATGAAAGATAAATCTATTTTATTTCTAATTGGTACAATTTTAACGATAGAAGTTCTATATTAGTAGAGCAATGGAAGTTCTCATTAATTATTTCGAAACAATACCTTCTCTACACAGGACTTTAATTCTGGTAGGAGGGATAAGTTTGTTTTGGATATTAGAAGGAGTTTTCCCAATAGTGAGATTTAATTATAAAAAATGGAAGCATTCCATTCCAAACTTTTTTTTCACATTCACTACAATTTTAGTCAATCTAATATTTGCATTTTTTATAGTTACGATTAGTGATTTTACACAAGAGATAGAAGGTGGCATATATTATTGGTTGGGTGGAATATCTATTGTTATAAAACTAATTGTGGGCCTTGTAATAATGGATTTTATAAGTGCGTGGTTTGTCCATTGGTTGCAACATAAAACACCATTACTGTGGAGATTGCATGTTGTGCATCATACAGATGAACACGTAGATACTACGACAGCTTTGCGTCATCATCCAGGAGAAAGTATTTTAAGAGCAACTTTCACATGTCTAGCAGTTTTCTTTGTTGGAGCACCAATATGGTTGGTTATGATATATCAGAGTTTATCTGCAATATTCAGTCAATTTAATCATTCGAATTTCAAATTACCGATTTGGCTTGATAAAGGACTTTCTTATGTGATAGTCACTCCAGGTATGCATAGAGTTCATCATCATCACGAACAACCTTTCACTGACTCTAATTATGGTAATATATTTAGTATATGGGATAGGGTTTCTGGGAATTTTGCAGTAATGAAATATGAAGACGTCAAATTTGGACTAGACGTGTATAAGGACGAACCTCAAAGTCTGAAGGATTTATTAATATCTCCTAAGATACTTTATACAAAAAATAAGAAAAAAAATAGAAAATTATAACTATGATAGGGTATAAGCCCATGAAATTTTGCTAGCTATGAAACTAAATAGAACACTCCTTTTAATCTTGTTTACACTATTCATTCCATCAAGCTTTCTTTCCGCACAGAAATTCAATCCAGAAAATAAGTTGATGTGGAGAATAAGTTCGCCGCATAATGATCAAGATTCCTATATATATGGCACAATGCATATCAATGACCCAAGGGTCTTTAATTTCAGTGATAGTGTTTATGTAAAGATTAATGAATGTGCAAATTTTGCTTTAGAAGTCCATCCTGACACATTAATAAAGCACATGTTTATTAATCCATTTAATGCTCAGATCAATAGTTCTTTAGAATCTAGTTTTCAAGAAGAAGAAAGTGTTGAAGTTGAAAAATTCAAAAAAGAAGTAGAAGAAGACTTAGGAATTGATTTATCCTTTTTATCAGATGACAAACTTGAAATTTTGCCATTTGTAAAAGATAAGATTTTTTCAAGGGATAAGGATAAAAACACTTTTTTAGATGCACATCTATATCATATAGCTAAAGTACTAGATAAGAATATCATAGGTTTAGAATCATTAGAAATTCATCTGGGGAGATTAAATAGAATAAGATCAAAATTTAAGAGTGATCTTCCAGAGATTCTGGACTATAAGATGAGACAAAGAAGATCATTAGAAGAAATGATTGATTTATATGCAACTGGAGATGTTGACTCATTATTTGCATATGGGGAGTATGAAAGTGATACGACAATTGCTTTTAGAAATAGATTAATGGTATTACAAGCAGAGGATTATATCAATAATGGTGGATTATTCATGGCCGTAGGAGCGGCTCACTTAAGTGGTGAACAGGGGATGTTGAAATTATTTGAGAAAATGGGTTACATAGTAAGTCCAGTTAAAGCAATTTATAGTAATAAAATGTTGATGTCTCATCTTAATAAAGCAAAGTTAGATTGGATAAAAGAAGAAAATCTAACTGGTCAATTTACTATAGCATTACCTGATAATTCCTATGATTACAGACCTGCAGCAACAGGTGGACTTATGGAAATTAAAAGTTATCCAGATTTAGGAAATGGCCATTTTTACTATTATGCAACAATACCTATTTTAGTTAAAGATTTTACGTTAGAATCAATAGAAAGAGAACTAC
>CAZSKA010000023.1:0-8702 GCA_964607315.1 uncultured Saprospiraceae bacterium
TAGAAAAATTAAGTATCAAAATTTTATACGACATTTTGAAATTAAATTGGTATAACTGAATTTCTATTGGTTAGAATAAATTTTTAAGAATGTTGGAATTTATTGGAACGAAAAGGTGTATTGGTTACACTAATAAAGAAAGCGTTTCCATGAGAAAGATATACGAATTAGAATCGGAAGGTTATTACTTAATAGAGTATTGCTTCGGCTAGAAATTGTTATTTTGAAAGTAAAGAAGAAGCTAAATGTTTTAGGATGTTATTTCAGAGATATTTAGGAGCATATGTTGAGATTGATAGGATATATTTATCGAGTGTAGGATATCAAATATTGATTAGGTTAAAGGGGATTAAAAGGTTAAAGGATATGTATATAAGCAAGTGTAAAAGGAGAAAGAAAGCAATAAAGGAAGATTATATTAATGAGCCATAGCGGATAGTAAGTGAGCAGATTAGGATTTTTCATAGTGTATATGTAAAGTGGGTGAATGTAGAGAGGAACAGGACTGGAGGTTTGGTAAAAGAGAGGTATAGCAGGTATTATTTTGAGGATGTGAAGGAGTATGAAGAGTATAGGGGAAGGATGGATGGGAAGGAACAGTTGAAGGGGCAACGAAATAAGAGATATGATGTTGGGAGTGAGTGGGTAAGCTTGATTGATTGGGGAGTTGTTCGGGGTGTTGATTGGATTGAGTCGTTAATGAATAAGGTGTTTCGGAATCACGTAGTATCAAAATTAGTAAAATTCACAATCTCACTCCACTCACCACCCCCATAACACTCCACTCCACACCCCTCAATCAAAAAATCTACTCCCTAAGAGTAAATTCCACCCTTCTTCTCTCTCATTTCCTTTCCTACTTTTTATCTACCTCGATAATCATCACCTCTCCTATTTCCTGATCTACTTCAACTTCTGACCTTCTACCCAATCCATATAATTGAAATATATAAATGACCTCCTTTCATATGGATCACTTTTTGCTTTTTCTAACATTTCCTCTAACTCTATTAATCGCTTCTCATCCTTTCTCACATTATTCTTAGTACAATATCCTATATAGCCCAACAAGCCTGAGTTCGCAACACTCATCTCTTTATACGTCGTTAAATATTTTCTCAAATTTGGCAACTGATTCTGTATAGTATAGTACTCTCCATTCTCAAAATAACATATCATCATCAACACTTTAGTATAACATATCGTATCTGCTCGCAACTTCTTCTCAGTTGATTGAATTATACTCGTAAACCGCTTCTTTGCCTCTTCATATTCACCCAATAAAAAATAAGACCACCCTATCTTATATGTAAAAATCATCCCCCTATGCGGATCCATCGAGAATGACGCTTGATCTAATTGATTATTTATTACCTCTTCTAACTCCACATTCGCCCTGTAATTCCTATGCAACATATGATAATTTAACCTCGCATTCATGCCATAATTAAAATACAACAATGATGTACTTACACTAAATTCCTTCCTGTATGTATTCTCAAAATTTCTCAATAACTCATAATACTTATCATACTGTTCTACATCTCCCAAATAAAACAATGATGTCAATAAATAATGCATACCACGTAAATACAAACCCGCATCCATCTCTATCATATGTGGCTTACTCCTAAACAACTCCACCCATCTCTTACTATTTACATAACAGAATGGAAAATTCAAACACATATAATGATACCAGGTAAATGATTGATATATTAATACCTTCTCAAAAAAACTAACCTGTTCTATCTTATACTTTGGTAAATTCGAGTAAAAATATTGCTTAACAAAATACAAATCTCTATCATCTCGAACATGTCCTTGCTTGATGTATAAACCTTGTATTCCTATATTCAATGTTGCTAATTCACTCAGTCTCGACACTTTACTTTTCACCTTCTCCGACTCCTTTATCAAGCCTTCCATCTTATTCACAACTTTTCTTGATCTTGTGATATGCCTTAACTCTATCATCTTCTGAAACTCCACGGTTTGTAGCAACATAATATCTCTGTTACTCCCCTTTAATTTGACCTTTAATTTCTCTAATACCCTTAAAGCCTCTTGATATAGTCCCTTAGAATATAAAATATGTGCATTGTCTAATTGCTCATTATATTGAATATCCATCTCTTTATCACTATATAGCAATCGTAAACTCTTCATAATCTGAGTATATAAATGCCTTTTCAAATTTGATAACTTGGACGGTGTTAATTCTTTCCAACTAGATTTTAGTAAATCTTCATCATATTCAATTTGTGAATCTATCAAATCAAATAATTTGACAAACTTGTTCTCTTTGTTATTCAACCGACTCGCATAAAGCTTGAAATTTCGCTTTTCCGCCTTATCAAGTCGCTTAATTAACACAAATAAAAGATCTTTTGATTTACTGATCATAACAAGATTTTACAGCCTAACTTATTTATTAACAACCAATTACATATTGAAAACCTATATTGAACATAACATTATTTAAAAAACATTGCTTGTATCCATCTATCGTTTAAACTTATCATTGTTGTATAAAATCTAAAATTAATTTAAAATACGTTAATTCATGTCAAAATCAAAGTTAGAATATATTTGGCTAGACGGTTATAAGCCAGTACAAAGCCTTAGAAGTAAAACAAAAGTTGTTTCTAATTACGACGGTTCTTTAGAAAGTCTTGATGATTGGTCTTTTGACGGATCTTCTACTCAACAAGCTGAAGGTAATTCTTCTGATTGTATCTTAAGACCTACTTTTGTTTGTCATGATCCACTTAGAAAAAATGCATTTCTTGTAATGTGTGAAGTACTTAATGCTGATGGAACTGCTCACGTATCAAATGGAAGAGCAACTATCGATGATGATGATAATGACTATTGGTTTGGTTTCGAACAGGAGTATTTCTTATATGACTGTAAAACGAATATGCCTATAGGTTGGCCTGAAGAAGGTGAACCAGCACCTCAAGGTCAGTACTATTGCTCTGTTGGAGCAAGAAACGCCTACGGAAGAAATATCGTTGAAAAGCACCTTGATGCTTGTATCGACGCAGGTATTAATATAGAAGGAATTAACGCAGAAGTTGCTATCGGACAATGGGAATATCAAATTTTCGCTAAAGGTGCAAAATCTGCTGGTGACCAACTTTGGGTTGCTAGATATTTGTTAGAAAGAATTTGTGAAGAATACGGACTTTTCGTTGAATATCACTGTAAGCCGCTAGGTAAAAATGCTGATTGGAACGGTAGTGGAATGCACGCAAACTTCTCTAACTCATTATTAAGAAATTCAGGTAATAAGGCAGATTACGAAGCAATTTGTGAAGCTTTCAGACCTTACGTTAAAGAGCACATTGATGCATATGGCCCCGACAATGATCACAGATTGACAGGTAAGCATGAAACTCAGTCTATTAATGACTTTAGCTATGGTATTAGTGATAGAGGAGCATCTATCAGAATCCCTATCGCTACAGTTGAGAATAACTGGAGAGGTTGGTTGGAAGATAGAAGACCAGCTTCATCTGCTGACCCTTACAAAGTTGCTTCTAGAATTATCAAAACAGTAAAATCAGCTGACATTTTAGAGTTAGCTTAATGATATAACTTAGTTTATAATTTTGAAATAAAAAGAAGGTCGTTCCGTTTGGGATGGCCTTTTTTTGGCTTACGCCCAAAGTTTATAGAGTTTTTCATGCCATCATTGTGTTAGTTTATTTGGCTTACGCCCAAAGATTAGGAAGTTTTCCATGTATGTATTATGCTGTGTATTATTCCTTTTTGGCTTACGCCCAATGATTAGGAAGATTTCCAAGACAGTATTATGCTGTGTATACCTTTTTGGCTTACACCCAAAAGTTTATTTTCAAGTAAAACCTTACCCAAAATTCTATCTTCTATCCCTTTTCTAAGTATGTATAGAAACATCAGCAACTCCTTTCGTAGGTATAATGCTAACTTCCTTAATCCCTCATTTAACGACTCAAATCAATCCTTTATAAAACCAATATACTTCCAGTCGATACCAGCACTTACGAAATACGAATATGGCCCAGCAGGTAACTCCGGCAAACTATAATCCAATTCATAAATCACCTCATCACTGTGGCTTTCACTTAATATGATATTTCCATTTACATCAAATATAATCACCTCTATAGCTTGGATTCCACTCATTGATATAACAGCCTTAAACACTCCATCATTCGGATTCGGATAAAGCCCAAAATCTATGATACTTCCCGTAAATGCTTGATATAACTCCGGATACTGAAGCTCTTCTACACTGTTTACTATACTTATCTCTTTTGTGATCTTCTTTGCACAATCACCTATCGTCGCAATAAATGAAATCTCATATACCCCCTCCTCTTCAAATAAAAATACCGTCCTATTTTCTAACTCCTGAATAATTTGAACCAAATTCTCATCATACTCATAATATTTTGCATCAACTCCTGGGAATGAAACATCCACACTCGCTATCGGTGTCCCCTTTACTCCCTCTCTCGGAATCAGAAAATCTACTCCCTCAAATCCTACTCCAGACTGTATAACTTCTATATCTACTATAGCATCACAGCTCTCTCCATCTGATGAAATCAATGTATACAAACCAACTTCCGTCACTTCTATCTCTTGCTCTGTCCCTACTAGTTCCCCATCCACAAACCACTCATGCATCAAATCTACATTATCATCACTTAATAAAATCGTATCTCCATAACAAATAGAAAAACTTGATGATCCCGAATAATCACTTGCCAACTCCTCTCCTTGAATTACCTCAAATACAATCTCAGCTGAGCATCCCTGCACATCAATCACACTTATTTCATATATCCCCTCTTCTAATCCTATCCTTACTGAATCACTAAATCCATCATTCCAAATCCACTCATACGGACCCTCTCCATTCAAAATTGAAAACTCTATTTCTCCTAACTCACCATTACATATTTCATTCACAAAACTTAATGTATCTATCACTAACATATTACTCCCTCCTATCTCAAAATCATAACTCAAACTATCTAAACAACTATATCCTGGGAATAGAGCCAATAACTCATAATCACCCGCAGAAAGTCCTCCAAACACCGAACTATCCTGATAAGTCAACCCTCCATCTATACTGTATATTGCTCCATAAATCTCCGAACTAAATTCAAATACTATACTACCATCTGATTGTCCACAAGAACTTGGAACACCGTTAACTTGCTCTACAAATACACTATCAACAACCTCCAATTCAATTAAATAAAGTACTTCACAATTCCCACTGTTATCCACAAACTCATAAATTCCTGATTCATAAAAATTGAATAAACTATCACCTAAACAGATAACTGTATCAATCTCAAAAATCAACATATCCAAAAACTGCAAATCATATACTACCACACTATCACACTGTCCCACACCATTGAGATGAACATTCACTATCGTGTCCTCACTATAAACCACTCCCTGAATTTCATAAGTCTCTCCTTCACATAATTGAACATCGAGATAACTCATCGGAGCATCTAATACAGTCAAAGACAATTCAACATCCACCACACAATCATCAGCTAAAACCAACTCATAATTATACACTCCAGTACTGTCAAATCCCTCAAAATCTAACCCTTGACAAATTATTGTGTCTATAAAGATAGAATCAAACTCCACATCTATTAGATCGATGAACACCAGACTATCACAACCTGAAATTGAAGTTAAACTATCTGTATATATTCCAGCTTCAGTCTCATAAACACCATTTATTAAAACCGAATCACCTGGACATAACAATAACAAATCACTTGAAGTTTCAGCTGGAATAACCGTTAATTCTAACATAACAAAATCTTCACAAACTCCTCCATTATCCTGATTAAATTCATAAATCCCAGACGCATCAAAACCTAAATATGTATCACCTGAACATATCTCCACACTCTCCATCAATGTATCAATTTTATTTACAGTCAAGAATGTCCTTACCAAACTATCACACCCTGTGGAACCCATCAATATAACATCATGAATATCTGTAGTTGTGAGCGGAATATCACCTACGAATAATGTATCTCCTTCACAAATTCCAACTGCTTGCTGACTCGACAATGCATCTTGAACCTCCAGATAGACTAGAATTTCCACTTCACATGATCCAAATACACTTATTTGAGTAAATGTATCCGTCACACTTACTCCTAAGAAACTTTCACCTGCGCATATCGAAGTATCAATTAAACTAGGTACATCTTCTACATTTGTTAACTCTAAAACAAATATTGAATCACATCCTTCAGCATTCTCAGAAGTAAATTCATAGACTCCACTTGTAGAAACATACATCCCATTCCATAATAAACTATCGCCAGCACATATTGTATCTTGTATAAAAACCTCTGCTAATAATTCTACCTCTATGGAGATTAATATCAAATCAAAACAACCTCCATCTAAATCTTGCTCTATTTCATAATCCCCACTCTCTCCTATTCCAAACACAGTTTCACCTGCACAAATCACAGTGTCGATTTCTACTATCTCACCCAGCTGCTCCACATTAATAATTAATAAAGTATCACATATCTCTCCTGCTAAAAATTGTTCGCTGTAGAAATCTGAATAGTAATATTCACCTAATATTTCCACACTATCTCCTATACAAATCACCTCTTCAAAACTTATGACTGGAATTTCCAGAACTGTCAATTCAAGATTCACTTCTACCGTACAATCATCATTTGAAATCTCAAAATTGTAACTTCCACTTTCTGTAAATCCATACACTTCTTCACCTGAACATATCGTCGAATCAACCTCCATAATTCCATTTATCAATATGTTTAAATCTGTCAAAATCAATGAATCACAACCCGTAGGATTATCAATAAAGCTCTCATACATTCCGCTTTCAGTATATGTTGAATCACCTATCGTATAACTTTCTCCTTCACATAATATGATAGTTTCTTCTCTAATTGGATTTGGGTCTACGCCCAAAATAAGGGTAGCTGTATATGCGCATCCGTTGTTATCTATCTTTGGTATATCGTAAGTGCCAGCATCCGTAAATACCTCCCCTTCAAATGTAAAACTTTCATTCCCACAAATATTTATTTCAGTGATTTCATTCTCCGTCATTTCAAATTGGACCACCTCTATTTGGAGCAATGTATCACATGCATCTGTAATAGAAGGTATAAGTTCTTCTAAAGAAACCGATGAAAAATATTCTACTCCTCGAATTACAACCGATTCATTCCAACAGATTTCCTCAAAATGGCTTTCTATTATATTATCATCTATTGTTAATATCAAGGTCGCATCAAAATAACAGCCATCTGCATTAACAACACTTCGAACGTAAGTTCCTGCTTCATAATAAATAGTTCCGTGAAAACTAATCGTATCACCAGTGCATATTGATATTTCCTCTACAATGTCTACCGCATCTTCAAAATGCAATATTTCAATAATAACAGCTGTATCACAAGATATTACAGATTGCAAAGTATCGTAATATATTCCAACCTCAGTATACGTTTCACCAAAATATTCAACAGAATTACCTGGACAAATCGTATCTAAAATATCAAGTGGTATTAAATCATTGACTTCTAAATCAACTATATATAAAACTGGACATAAACCTCCTTCATCTTGCTCAAACTCATATATACCTGCATCAGTATAACCCATGAAATCCTCATTCGAGCAAATACTTACATCAAGTAACATAGTATCAACAGAAATTCCTAAAACCTCGATTATATATATACTATCACACAGAAAATCTGTCGAAACACTATACTCAAAAATGCCCGGCTGATCATAAATCTGACCTAAAAATTCTACTTCACTCCCTAAACATAAATTGATTTGAAAACTCCCTATTGGATGAGGTTCAACAGTCAATGACAAATCCACTATAGTAAAACAAGCTCCTTGATTTACTTCAAACTGATATTGCCCCGTTTCAAAAAAACCAAATATGGTATCTCCCTCGCATATCGTCGTATCTATACTAATGAAATCCGCTGACAATACAGTTATGTTAGTAAATATAATAGAATCACACATTGGAGGATTAGCTAAAGTGTCTATGAAATTTCCTCCTTCTGTGTATACACTTGTGCCTACTATAACTGTATCTCCAGGGCAAATAAGTAAATCATTTGTTATTGTTGGATTTGATATAACCGTCAAATCTAAAGTAAGTACAAAATCACAGCCATTCACATCCTGAACAACAATCGGATAAACTCCCGCTTCTTCATATTCCACTCCTTCAAAAACTATACTCTCATTATCACATATCTCCTCTATTATTGTCTCGTCTGCTGTCTGCGGATATTGGAATATATCAATCACTACCGCAGTATCACATCCGCCTAATACATCTGGAATCGTATCAAAATACACCCCACTCGCATTGTAAACTTCACCATATAGCTCCACGCTCTCATTCCAGCATATATTTTCCGTCACCAACAAATCTGGCAATGACAATACCGTCAAGTCTAACGTACGTACAAAATCACAGCCATTCACATCCTGAACAACAATCGGATAAACTCCCGCTTCTTCATATTCCACTCCTTCAAAAACTATACTCTCATTATCACAGATCTCCTCTATTATTGTCTCATCTGCTGTCTGCGGATATTGAAATATATCAATCACTACCGCAGTATCACATCCGC
>CAZSKA010000023.1:8802-26840 GCA_964607315.1 uncultured Saprospiraceae bacterium
CATCCTGAACAACAATCGGATAAACTCCCGCTTCTTCATATTCCACTCCTTCAAATATTATACTCTCATTATCACAGATTTCCTCAACAATAGTCTCATCTGCTGTCTGCGGATATTGGAATATATCAATCACTACCGCAGTATCACATCCGCCTAATACATCTGGAATCGTATCAAAATACACCCCACTCGCATTGTAAACTTCACCATATAGCTCCACGCTCTCATTCCAGCATATATTTTCCGTCACCAACAAATCTGGCAATGACAATACCGTCAAGTCTAACGTACGTACAAAATCACAGCCATTCACATCCTGAACAACAATCGGATAAACTCCCGCTTCTTCATATTCCACTCCTTCAAATATTATACTCTCATTATCACAGATTTCCTCAACAATAGTCTCATCTGCTGTCTGCGGATATACAAACAGATTTAATGTTTCAAGACTATCACAACCGTGAACTGAACTATAGAGCTGTTCATAAATACCAGTAGAATCATATGCTATTCCTCCGAAAATTGAAACCTCGTTCCAGCAAATTGTGTCAGTGAAAAAGAAACTAAAAACTGGATGCACTTCAACAGTTACAGAATCCATTCTTCCACATTGATCAGTCACATAATAAGTAGTAGTTTCAGTTGGAATAACTTCTATTTGAAAACTAGTCTCCCCTGTACTCCATAACACACTTTCTGGACCAGAAATATCAATCTGAGCTGTATCTCCTATACATATTCCATTGTCTCCTCCAAATACAAAAAAGTTGCAATTCATATCATTGCACCATGCGTCAAAATCGCCATGGAGCCAAAGGCAATCATTTCCCCCAAAAGGCAAATTTCCATCAACTAAAAAACATAAATTTGAATATGAATTCGGATAACATCCTTCAAATAAATTATTCGTAAAATTTAAATAATCAAGTTGATTAAAATTCAAACTTCCAAGTGTTGGATCTAATGCACCACTATAAAAATTATTACTTAAGTCGAAATGGTTCATTCCAAATGAAAAATCTAAAGGATCTGGAATTCCACCTAAATTATTATTTGACAGATCAAGATGTTTAATACTCATCTGATCCATATTTATTGGATATGAACCTGTAAAATTATTATCTGATAGATCTAGATAACGAAGTGATGTTGATGAAAGATCAAATTCTATACTTCCACTTATTGTATTCTCACTCAAATCCAATGTATCCAATAATGGCAAATTAGAAAACCATGTATCATCTATAAACCCTATCAATCCATTTCCTTTCAGATCTATTCCTATTACTTCATTATTAGAATTGCATGTGATTCCATACCAATCGCAAACATTACATCCTTCTAACCACGCTATACCAAATGGACCCTCTTTTTGATCCCAACCTTGGCCACCCATTCCAAAATAAAAGTCTTCTAAATCATCTAAACTTGTAGAAACTATTTGTGGTTCTACAATTGTTGAATATACATTTCCACATGCTGTTGTAACAGAAACTGTAGTCGCTTGATTTATCTGAATTGTAATAGAATCACTTGTGGCCCCATTAAACCAATTTAAATCATAACCACCAGGCAATGTACAAACTACCATATCACCACACCCCACATAATCATAGATTATACCCGGGAAACTTTCACATGCTTCTTTACCAAATGGAAATTGACATCTATATTGATAATTTCCTTCGAAAGTCATATTACAGTTATATGTAAAATCATAATCTATAGTTAAATCGCATAATTGTGTTGAAAAGCATCCTGTGTAATTATTATGGCTTAAATCTACATTTTCTAAGGTACCTATAAAAGATAAAACAAGGGCGTCATATATTGCAGCTTCTATTCCATTATTAGAAAGATCTATACTTTTAATTGTATCATTTTCACAATTAATTCCATACCATTCGCAGAAATTATCAGTTGCAAACCATGGTTGAATTCCAGCAATTTCATTTATCCAAAGTGGTCCATTATTTAGAGTATAGAATGCTAACATAACCTCCTTTATACTTGGTACATCAAAGGAGATATTAAATTCAGGTCTAATTCTTATAATTTCAGAATCCTGACAACCATTGAATGAAGAATTAACTTGAGCAACTAATGTAAAATCATCTACAAAATAACTGGCTGTTGGGCCAACATCTCCATTATCCCATTGGTAATTTCCTCCACCTGTCGCTAACAATTCTACATTTTCACCTACTAGTGGTGGTCCTGAGGTAATTTCTATATCGAGGTATTCACATTGTATTCCCGCACATATCTCTGGCCCTGTCAAATTAGGGCAAAAACATGGGTTTCCATCCATATTCAAAATACCTTGCACACAATTCAAATCAATAAACACATCGCTAATATGGTAAAAGCCTATACTATTATTCGAAAAATCAATTATGTCAATCCCTGGCCAAAATATAGGAAAGTTATTTGCTGGTATTACATTTGTCAAGTCGTTCCCTGATACATCTAGAATTATTAGCTTGTGAAGATTAAGAATAGATTGTGATAAAGAGAGCGATAAATTATTATTTGATAGATCTATTTCTATAATTTCACCACTACCATTACACGTAATTCCGTACCAATCACAGACCGGTACATTTATATCTAGCCAATTGGTATTATTAAACCAACTTGGGCCATTTGCTTTAAAATATAATTGTTCAAGTATATCATATTGAGCCGCATTCTGAGCAGATATGTTTTTACTAAAACTTACTAGCAAAACACATATTATTAAACTAATATTTCTTGAACAGTTTTTCATTTTTTACTCTTTTTTTAGTTTAAAAAAAGCACTCTTCTCTGAACTTGCAAAACCATTATCATCAAACCTTATTACTATTTTATATGCATATTCTTTTCCTTCATCAACATCCTTATCTAAAAAAGCTCTTTGCGAAGTCGATGTAATATCACCTTTCCATAGCTGCTTAATTTTACGCAATTTATCTCCTGAAACTTCTCTATAAATAAGGATGCTTTTAACTTCATCATAAAAATCATATTCCCATTTCACATGAATATCCTCGCCTTCTTGACTGATACCCAAGGGATCTATTGCAGGTCTTTTTCCGCTGTCTATACAACTTAATGCTATAGTATCCGAAAAACTCTTTAATCCAGATTCATCTTCGCTTATCAATTGATAAGAATATATTTCTTTACAGTTAGCAGTAGAGTCTATATAAAAATACGTCTTCCCTACTCCACCAACTTCATGAATAGTTTCCCAAACATCATTCCCTTTCCTTCTATTTAAATAGGTTTTTAGCACATCATCTGAAGAACTGCTTGTAAAACGCAAATGAGTTTCATCTACCTCTTGGGTACAAGCTTTAAAAACTGATGGTGTCGGTGGAATTATATCTGGGCGCTTTAATTTTAATGGTTCACTATAAGCACTTTGATTCCCTCTATAATCTATTGCCATAAGTTTGTAATAGATGTTTTTTGTCAAGGTTTTCAATTCTACAGAATCAATATATTCTTCGACTTCTAATTCGGCAGCATTGGTTAATTTACTGTATTCTGAATGCTCTGAATTAGCATAAAAAACATGATATCCTCCTAAATCTTCCTCTTGATTCTCTTCCCAAAACAGAAATACAGCTCCTGTAGAATCGATATATCCATTCTTCCATTTTGGGGCTTCTGGTGGTGAATTATCTGATTTTTGTGCTAGACCAGCTGTAGATTCTAACTCATATCCATTTTCATCTATAGTTACTATCTTATAGAATGAAATATTTGTTGGGGATACATCTTTAAAGCTTCTTTGGCTGGGGCCCAAAGTATTACTTACCCTTTTATAGCTCTGTTTTCCATCGGTGGATCGGAGTAAATAGAAGCCTTTAATTTTTCTTTCCCATTCTTCGCCTAAATACCACCTAATCTCAAAAGCTCCGTCTTCATCTGAAATGATTTTATCGATGGATGCATTTAATGCTATAGGATCTGGTTTTCCGCTTACTTTTATAATTTCAGAATAAGGACCTTGTTGGGCAAAAAAGTCTATTCCAGCTATTCGATAATAATATTCTTTTCCATTCTCTTCCAAGTCATCTTCATAATTTGCAATGAATATAGGATCATCCATATCATGATTAATGATTGGTAAAAATGGTGCTTCAGATATTCTTGTATATGTCCTTCCTTCATCATCCGATCGCTCTAAAATGTAACAAGAATATACGTCCTTAAAAGCTGAAAAGTCCCATTTTAAAATTGCTTTTAGATTTCCTCCTTCAGGCACTATGTTCTCCACAGGTTTATTCTGATAAGCATCAGCCAGAGATATTTCTATTCTTTGAACAGGCACAGCTTCATTAGTTGGAATACTTAATGTATAAGAGTAATTATATCCTGCTTTTACGTCTTCATCTACAAATCCTGTAACCGTATAAACTGCAGCCTCCATGGAAATATCAGCCATAAATAATATGAGCCCAAATATATTATTTTGGAGTTGTAATTGATCAACAATGTGTAATTCTGTATTAGCACCATTCATTTGGGCGTAAGCCTCCTTTACTACATTCACCTGATCATTATCTGACTGCCAAGTCCTAGGATCTTCCATCTTGAGGTCTTTCACATCAAGCACCACATCTTTTCCATTGGTTCCTGCTTTTGTGATTAAAAACCCATTCTTTTGGCCTTCTTTTAATATGTCAGCATTGCCAGAACCCCACCTCAAATAAATCTTTCCTTCCAATGCTCTGGCACGAAGTATTAATGCTTCTTCATTTTGGGCTCGAGCCCAAAAAACACACAAAACAAAAATCAATATGCTAGCTATCTTCTTCATTCTAATCTGATCCTGAATTTCGTGAAATATTTATGCTAGGGCTTTGGTATACTGCCTCGTCCAAAGGATTAGTGTACCTTAAAAATATCGGATAAGTGCCATTTTCCAGTGTATAATTCGATGCTGTAGTTCTAAAAAAGCCTTGGCTGGAAGGGAAGAAATTATACTGAGGAAATGAATTACAAGATGATTGTTCATTTGTGAAATTATACATTCCTTTAAAGACATCATTTTCACCATCGATATAATTTTCTAACGATGAAGCTAATGCATTTCTGTAATTCTGGGACAATTGACAACAAGCTGAAACCTGATTCGCTGGACAATCTCCAAAAGGTAAATCATTAAAGATATATTCTATCAGATTTACATAAGCTGCGGAATTATATGAAGCGTCCATAAAATACTTTATATCACCATATGCCACACTATCAAGTTTATAAACAAATGACAAATTCAAATTGCTATTTCCGTAGATAACTCCTTGCTGATTTAATTGGTTTATTTCATCAATGTTAGCTGCTGTCGCAATAAATAGATTGGTATTATTTTGTATTACATCGACTGCTCTTTCTGGCTCGCCTTCTCCATATTTTGCCACCCTTGTAGGAGATAAATTATCCTTTATTGCTGTAGAATAATCAGATCTTCCACTGTTTTCTAGGTATGGGTGAATAATACCATCTGGGGTTTCATAATTTTTGTAATAATCATAAAAAACAGTGTTTTGAAGATCTATTATTGGATTAAAAGAATTCTGTTTCCCATTCAACCCTATCAATTCTTCTCTGCCGAAAGGCTCTGTAATTCCTGTAATATTCATCTCATTTCCTATCATATTACTAATGGTCAATGAATCGAATTTTTCTTGCGGATGATCGAATTTACTTTTCCGGAAATGGAAGGTATAAAGTAAGGTTTCCTCTGGTCTTAATGGAGGTAAGGTGTCACCGCCTATGTACGTTAGTGTATTTGGGACACCTTGATCCACATTTCCTATTTGGCCGGTGCCCGAATTATTATTAGGTGCGTTGATAATTTCAACTCGGTAAGCTTGTGCATTCATCAAACTAGAAGGGATGCTAAACGAAATCGTATTATTTGCGGCATCATAAGTTAAAGGTCTAGCTACTTCTGCTGCTGGATATGAAGAAGTGATTTTTGCATAATTCAATTCTGAAGAAGGGAATAAATATGCTTGATCTCTATTTAGTTGGATCACTCCATTATTATTCAAATCATGGTAGAAATTAAATTGACCGTTTTGGGGCCATGTGGAAGCAACATTGTTTTGCGTAATAATTTCTGGGTGATTTCCAGTCGTGAAAAAATGCGATTTCTCCTCACTATATTCGATCTCATTAGTATTTAAATTTCTTAGTACTACCTTGAAATCAAGAATATAATCAGATTGTTCTTCCAACAATTCTTCGCTCAAAAAACTAATAGAATAATCATTTTGAGAAGTACTTCCGTTTACAGCAATTCCATTTTTCAACAAATCAAATTTCTCTACTTCAAGGATATATTGTACTTCTTGACCATCTTCATTTATAATAGTGGAGACCTCATTAATAGGAAAATAAGTAGCTCCTATCATATTTGATTCAGTAGAAACTCCACTGATATTTTCACCCGGTGACAAATCAGCTATAAGGTCAACTTGTACTTCTATATCATCATCTGTATTACATAATTCACCTATCTCGAACGGATAATAACATGAACCTTGATAAGCTCCGAAAGCAACATTGTAATAACCTGAAATAGCGCCTTTACCATAGATAGGGTTCGGCCCTTTGAATTGCAATGCTGCAGCCGCTCCTACATCAAACAACACATAGCCAAAACCAGATACTTCTCCATGAATACTTGCATAAGATTGACCACTTGCATAAAAGAATAATATACCTAAAGGGTCATCATCACAATAAACAGGATCATATTGTTGCATCATTAAATCAAAGCCAAGAGCGATTTCTAAAATTGCAGTGAAAATAGTGTAATCGCCTCCTAAGGTCAAACCAAAATTACCTCCAAATGCAAATCCATTTCCAGTTGCTCTTGCTGGTTCAGGAATAGGTGTCCAATTTAACTGACTAGCTATATCGGGAGGTAATGGTGGTGCAGGTGGAATATTTGTTCCAACATCCAAATAGCCACCAATTTCAAGATTAACTATTTTGATATCCGATTCTAGAGCAAGTCTATTAGTAGGTGTTCCTGCATTTACGAACCAATCGAATTCATTTAGCTGTGATTCGACAGAACCAGCATATTTAACTAAGCTTGGATCAACTCCCGCATTCGTAAATAGCTGTTGAAAATAAGGAGGAACGTCAGCAAATTCGTGTGCTCCAACTAAGACTACAAGGTCAATATTTTGGATTTTTTTAGCTATTCTGACGAAAAGATGAGATTCTCCATAATAACCAGGTGGTAGATATGGATCATCTCCAGGAAAAACTAAATTAAATTCGCTAACAGCCGAAATACCAATTACACTAGGACCAGTCCAAGCTATATCAGACATTATATTTACAATTCCTTTTAATCTTATAAAATCTATACCAAAAGAAGAATTGATCTGTATAGTAAATCCTATGTTAGCATTAAGTATCTCAGGTTTTTCTAATCCTAAGACTACATTTAAGTTTACACCAAAAAGTTTAGAATCATCTGGCACATATTCTGTTCCAGACAGACTAACACCGATTCTATCTAGGATATACTGAGTATATGCATCTACATCCTCAGGGTCACCAGGATCATAGGCAACGTCTTGAATATTTTGAGTAATACTTAATTGATTCATATGATAATAAACACCTCCTCCTGCACCTAACAATTTAGTCCCAGTGCTTGGAATAGTAATTCCATCTCCAAGACGTGCCATGACATCAATCATAAAATATCTATACTCTTCATCATCTGCATTATCTGTTGTTCCAAATAAAGCCATAGCTCCTATTCCTGTACTAGGTTCGCTAGAATCTTCATCTTTTTTCGAATTTGCCCCGGAGACATATAGTTCCACTTTTCCTTGGAAGCCTGTTCCCCAGATAGGAAATTCTTTAAATAAAATGATCTCACCATAGAAGTAAACAGATTCGAGATCTGCTTCTATCTGAATAAGGTTAATATTGATGGTATTCCATTTATACTTTTGGGATTGATCTTCATCTTTTATTTCGCCTTCTACGATAAAAGCGGAAGCTGCACTTATTTGGATTCCATCTTTTTGAGCAAAATTGATATTTGCTGCTACTTGAATTAACGGATTTCCATCAATGGTATCTACACCCATTGTTTGAACATTATATGTAATTCCCATAAATTTTCCATTAGCCTGAGGAATTCCCCAAGTGCCAATATTTCGAATATACTTTTTTTGAGATGATATTTTCAGATCTGAAAATCCTACAGTAGGAATAGCCATTTTTTTGCCAAAAATATTTTGCTCATGCATGGTATATGATCCATTCAGAGTTGCTTCTATTCCATAACCATCATCCGCTCTGTATTCTATTTCAATCCGACTATCAGCTTCTATTCTAGCAACTCCTTTGAATACTTTCATATCAAATGAAAGTGGAGATTCTAACCCAGCAAACATTCCATATTTTCGCTCTACAAAATCAAAATGAGCACCATAATTAATTGCTGTATAGATGGTATCACTTACTGTTTCTTCATCTTTTTCTAATATAGGTACGACCACAGCTCCTTCAAATTCAAATCCTGAAGGTTGATTTTGTATGACTTTAACTCCAAATAGATCAATTGAAAAGTCCCAACCATCCATTTTACCGACATCCATAGGTAAAAGCCCTGTTATTTCAATTATACCGCTGAATCCATTATGATCTATCACTATACTCTGTCCATTCAGTCCTGGGAAACTTGTCTGCGTTTCTGAAGCAATCGTATCAAGCCAAGTCACTCCTATTTCATCGATCTTCACTCCTTTCCATGACTCTTGATCTATTAGAAATCCATCACTTATGGGATTGTATGGTAAATTAGGAAGTGGGAAGGTAAATAAAGCATTCGTTTCACTAAAATCAAATACTGCATTTTCTATATTCCATGCTACTCTATCACATTGTGGGATAACAAAGTTTCTAAGAGACAATTCGAATATCATGTCATTCACATCTGTTATAATTGTAGTGAAATTCCCTGTTACTCTTCCATTTGCATTAATTATATTTTGCTCAGGAATAATTGGTACAACCCATTCTCTAGAAAAGATTAAATCTGCATCTATTCCTAAAGACTGAAAACCATCACAATTGAATTGGATAAAAGTGCCGCCAGTAAATTCTTGCAATGCAGGATCATATATGGCACGATTTAATCTAACAACTGATTTACCTTCTTCCATTGGAATTACCATATTACCTAATAAACCTACTTTACTAGGTCCCGATAATCCTCCTTTTAGAGAATACTTAATATCTGGTGCATAAAATATAAGCGCAGATGGCCAATCAGGTCTTTTAAGCTCAACAAAAACTTCTATTGCTGTGTATGTTGGATAAATTCTTATGGCATTTACAGCAATTAGAACCTTTGTTCCGTCAAAATCTTTTGTGATGCCTTGTGGAAGATTTACTAAAGATTTCCCATCAAAATTTTGTACGAATTTTGCTCCATCTTTTACAGCATTTAGAGCTAATCTGGCTTTATCAATATTAGAAGTTTCTTCATTAGTGAATGTTGAAACCATATCAGACATATCATCTACAAATCCAAATGGATCATTAGGTAACTCAATAAAAGCTTCCTTTCTATTCCTGTCTATTTCTATAAACTCATCATTCAGTTCAGTAAATAATTTAGAGTCATTTATATCTTTCTCTATTTCCTTCAACAAGTTTTCCATATCAATTAACCCAGAATTAATTACAGGTAAATTATCTGCTCTTAATTGCACAAAGCAGATGATAAAAAATAGAATTGTTGAGGTTTTTCTGATCATTAGGGAGTGAGTTTTAAATGTTACATGTTAGAAAATTTCTTTATTGATTGAATATGTGTTTTTGTTTTTGTTAATCCATTTCCTAGTTACTTCTAGTACTTCGTCAGGATTATTACTAACAATTCCATATTGATTTACATCAAAAGGGAAATCATTTATATAAGGTGCTATATGTTCTATTATTGGATGGGCACAGTCGTATAAGCCTTTAGTTTCCATGTCGGGATGTTTGCATGAAATGTTTTCATCTAAGACTTGTGTAAGCAAATAGTCAAAGACAGCCTTTTGGCTTGTTTGTGCTAATTTAGGAACTAGGTTGTATGCATAATCATCTGACACAGGTATGGAGCTAAGATTCTTTATCAGATTGTTCAGTTTGTTTTCATTACCAGCTCTTACTAAAGCAAGATTTAGTGTTTGTTTGATCCGTTTATTTACTTTATTATTTTGGGCGTAAGCAAAGAGTTCACTTTCTAACTGAAGAAATCCACATAATTCTATCAATCTATCAAGATGTGCATGATCTTCTTTTAATTCTTCGGCAATCCGTTTTTTATCATTGATAGAAAAATCCGCATAGGAGAATTTCTTGAGTTGCTCAATACTTCTATAAACTTCCTTTGAATTTGCAGAATTTAGATTTTCAATAAGAGTACGTAGTTGACCAGAGGTATTCTGTGCTTGTGAAAGATTTGACAAACAAAATATAAATAGGAGTAAAAAGGTGGTGCCTAAAGTTTTCATTAGTAACTCGTTGTCACTCTAAATTAAGTAATGGAATTATCAAAAGCAAGATAAATAGAAAAAAATGTAAAGTAATACACAAAATGATTTAAGATCAAGTTCTAATATTTCTATGTAAATGAGGGGTATAAACTACTGTAAAAACAATTTATAACCAGCCAGAATAACGAAAAATATTGCATTTTGGCTGATTATAAAATATTATATCTAGCCAAAATGATGATTTAATATTTGTTTTGGCTGATTATAAAAACCCTATTTAATTGATCACATTCATCATCTATAAAGTAATAATTGTTTTCTTATGCCCGTAATCTAACTTAATAGCACCTAAAGCACATCGGCTCTAGGTGTAATCCCAAGCTAAGAAAATCAGTGTTTGAACTAATGAAAAAGATAAAAGCACTCTAGTTACTAATTTTTTAAGCACAGATTAACTACAGTATTACTGAAACGAGGAAATATTATAGAAAGATCAGAACATCTTGTAAGAAGCATACTAAAAATACCTCAAGAAAATTCCAGTTATACTCAGCCAAAACATGAAAATAAATATTAGAATGGCTAAATAAAAAAATTATATTCAGCCAAAAGTTAACTTTTTTATTAGTTTTGGCTAAGTATAATTCTTATAAAGTAACTGAAAATCAATAAAAATTAAGTGAATAATGGAATTAGTAGGCAGAGAAAATGAAAGAAAAGTCTTCAAAAGCTATATGAAATCGAAACAGTCGAAACTCATAGCTTTATACGGAAGACGTCGTATAGGAAAAACATATCTAGTAAGAGAGCACTTTAACGACATTCTACGATTTGAAATTGCTGGACTCTATAAAGGTGACATGTTTGATCAGCTAAAACATTTTTCCAATACGCTAGCACGATCTGGTTATACAGAGGCAATGATTTCTCCTCCAGATAACTGGATGGCCGCATTTGATATGTTAAGATTATATATAGAACGGATGAAAGATAAAAGGAAGAAAGTTCTTTTCATCGATGAACTTCCTTGGTTTGACACACCTAGATCAAAATTTATAATGGCTTTTGAGAATTTCTGGAATTCGTTTTGTAGCAAAAGAAAAGATATATTATTAATTATATGTGGTTCATCTGCATCATGGATGCTTACTAACATAGTTAAAAATCGTGGAGCACTGCATAACAGAGTTTCTCATCAAATTAACTTAGCTGCTTTTACATTAAGCGAAACTGAAAAATTCCTTCGAGTAAAAGGAATAAAATGGAGTCAATATGATATCGTACAATTATACATGTGCACAGGAGGAGTACCTTTTTATCTAGACTATATCCAAAAAGGGGAAAGCTTTTCTCAATTTATAAATAGAGTGTGCTTCGACAAAAATGGACCATTGTTTGGTGAATATGATGAGTTATATACTTCACTTTTTAAAAACAGCAAACCTCATGAGAAAATAGTAAAGATATTAGCCAAGTCGAAATCTGGTTTTACAAGAAAAGAGCTTATAAAAAAGTCTAAAATTAAAAGTGGTGGAACATTAAGTAAAGTGCTTTTTGAACTAGAAAAATCTGGATTCATTACTACAATTATTCCTTTCAAAGGACGAAAAAATGGCCTATACTACAAGCTTATAGACCATTACACCATATTCTATTGGAAATTCATGAACGTAAATGGTCGAAGAATTTCAGACAACTGGAATAAAATGGTAAGCCTTCCATCATGGCAAAGTTGGTCTGGATATGCATTTGAACGAATTTGTTTTTCTCATGCCTTTCAAATAAAGAAAGCTTTAGGACTACTCGCTATAAGTGCTGATATAAGTTCATGGCATAATGAAAATGCCCAAATAGATATGATTATAGATAGAGCAGATAGAATCATTCATATATGCGAAATCAAATTCTCAAAAAATGAATATGAAATAACTAAATCATATGCGAAAAACTTAAGGAACAAATTAGCTGAATTCAGCAAACATAAATCAAGCACAAAACAAGTATTATTCCCTACTATGATTACTGCATATGGACTTAAGGAAAATGAATATTCTCAGGAAATAATTCAAAATGAAATCACCATTTCTCATTTATTCAAACCCTAACATAATGTTATTTGAATCCAAGTGAGAATGATGAATTTCCGACACCAAATTAAATTTTTCCAACTACACTAATTATTTTTTGTATTTTGTATGCAGAAATGAAAACTCTTTAATGAAAAAACTTTACCCTATATTTCTATTTCTTATTAGCTTCCAGTTAACAATAGCTCAGGAAAAAAGTACAGATATTATCCATGAGGCTAAGAAAATCAGATCTACTTTAGAAGGGGATGTCTTTGATTGGGGTGGAACTTTACAATTTGATTTTAGGTATAATACAATTACTGGTTTAGACAGAAGAGCAGATCCTTTTGACTTTCGTCTAAATGGGCAAGTTTTTGCTTCCATATATAATGTAAAGACAGCGCTTAACATCAATATTGCAGATGGAAAAACCATTCATCGAATCGATAGACCAAATGTCCAGCTTCCCGCATATGCATTTTTGGGCATGAGCCCCAGTTATAAATGGGCTAAACTTCATCTGGGATATAGAAACTTAAGTTTTAGTCCTTATACTTTTAGTGGAACGAACTTCTACGGTGCAGGACTCGAATTAACACCTGGGAAATTTCGCTTTAAATCCTTTTATGGCAGATTACAACGGGCAAATCCCCTAAGCATAAACAATCCTACAAGCATAGATCCTACTTACAGAAGATTAGGCTGGGGAGTTCAAACTGGATTTCAAAATAAAAAAGATGAAATTTTTCTAACTATTTTTCATGCGTTTGATGATCCATTGTCTATAGATCAACCTATTCTTAGACCTGATGTGACACCAATGAGCAATTTAATTTCATCTATTAAGGGAAAGAAAAGTATATCTAAGAACATTTTCGTAGACTGGGATTATGCATGGAGTGGAGTTACTCGAAATTCACTCTCTCCTATCATAGAAAACCCAGAAACAACTCCTTTCTATTTTGATTATGGCGGCTTATTCACAGTGAGGAATAGTACTGGATTTCACAAAGCTCTTAATACAGGATTCAATATAAATGTTGCGGGTTGGCTCATCGATTTAAGACATGAAAGAGTTGATCCTGGTTATCGATCTCTTGGAGCTTTATTTTTTAACAACGATTTCGAGAATATTACATCTGGTTTTAAAAAATCTTTCCTGACAAATAGATTAAGTGTAACTGGAAGAGGAGGATTACAAAGAAATAACTTAAGTAACCAAGAAAATAATACATTGCGAAGAATTGTTGGTCAATTTAATGCGAACATGAAATTCTCCACTCGCTTTAATATCGGCTTGAGCTTATCAAACTTTAGTAACACGAACATCCTTAGAATAAATCCATTACCTATTCCTGAAAATGACTCCTTAATATTAACTCAAGTAAATAGAAACTTCCAGGTGAATTCTACATATATCCAAGGCAAAAATCAACAGCTTATCTGGAATGGATTTATTAGTTATCAGCAATTCAACACGATTACAAACGACATGATTGACATTAATCAAAAGGTTGACAACGTAATGGTGAATCTGAGTAATACAGTTCGTTTTCAAAATCAAAGCAATTTCACCAATTCATTTAATTTGAATAGAAATATTAATCAATTAGCAGGCTTCACAAGCTCTACGTTGACACATAGTTATTCAAAGCAACTCTTTAAGAAAAAATTAAAATCAAGTATTAGTCTTGGTAATTCTTTCATCTATGTAAATTCAGCATTTTCACGTCATGTTGTTTTGTTAGCAGCAAACAATGCATATAAAATAAATGATAAAAATGAACTGGGAATTCTGATTTCTTTTATCAATCAAAATAGCACTATGGTCAATACAAATAGTTTTTCAGAATTCAATTTAAGAATGAAATTCAAGACCAGATTATAAGCTCTTTTGCAAGCATTAAAAAAAGTGTTTGAAAAAAATCAAAAAATACTCGTTTATAAATAAAATAAGGCATTATATTTGCGCTGCATTTTAGAAATCAATGCAAAAGATCGCTTAGCTCAGTTGGTAGAGCAACGCCCTTTTAAGGCGTGGGCCCTGGGTTCGAGCCCCAGAGCGATCACAAAGCTTCATCTTTTTAGATGGAGCTTTTTTCATTTATAGCATAATAGTATCTATTTACACTTTCATCGCATTTACCGATTAATAATTTAAATCAACCAGTTAGGAATCATATTCTTTAATAAAAGAAAAACTAAGTTACATTTGATTAAAAAAAAATGCGGACACTTCCTTTACTCCTTGCTTCTTGCTTTATTTTTTCTATTTCGCTTTGGGGCCAAACCCCTATGTTATTAAAACATTTTAACCCAACAGGATCTGGCGAACCCAATAACTACATAGAGCATGGAGGTTTTTTATATTTTACAGCACGTGATGGAAATACACATAGTATCTATAGAACAGACGGAAACATTAACAATACCATAGCTATTACTAGCAATATTTTTTCATTCATTGAAGAATTTGAAATCATAGGAAATCAAGCATTTTTTACTGCTTATGATCCTTCTTTCAACCTGGAATTATATAATCACAGCCTTACGCCAAATACATTAGCTACAAAAATCACCATAAATAATACACAACAAAGTGATGTAACTAATATAGTTTATAAAAATGGCCGTTTGTATTTTAATGCAAATTCTAATTCAGATGGCTATCAAATATGTAGTATTGATATTTCTACTTTTGCTTTACATGTTCACACATTGCCACCTCCTTTTAATACCTCGCAAGTCAACTTATCACGAAATAGAGCATATAAAATTACTGGAGAAAAATCCTTGGTTGAACTAAATGGCAAATTAATATTTCAAGAATACATCCATCTATTCAGTCTTGATTTATCAATTGCTACAGCAACACCTGTACTAATAGGTAACACAGGTTCTCATATACCATACAGTCCTTATGTATTTAATGGAAAAGTTTACTTGAACGGTGATAATGATTTATTGTCCAGCGACGGCACTACATTAACTACGGAACTAGCAGATGTGGGACCTTATTATTTTATGGAATTTCAGAATCACTTATATTTTTCAGGTGTACCAAGTAGCAACACAACCACCTACTCCAATGTTTTGTATTCTATAGACGTTTCGGGAGCTATCCAAGAATTCCCTACTATTCCCACATTTGGAGGCACATTGGTATTTAATCGATTTGAAGAGGACTATGCACTTATTGTCATTCAAGGAGAATTGCACACATTTATAAATCCATTTCCCAATGCTACACCTAGTTACGGTATTTACAAACTAGATGTAAGCTCTCCAAGCGCGCCTGTTTTAAGTCTGGTACTCGATGAAAAACCAAAAGAAATGTTCAATATAGAATATATATTTGGGCATTATTACTATTGGTACATCCCGTTTAACTCATTTGCACACCAATTTAAAAAGAAGAATCTTATAAATGATATCGTTGTGGCATCGAGTATAAGTGATGTGCCATTTAAGTATTTCTACTATTGGCAAGATGACTTATATTTCACTTCATCTTTACAAATAAATGAATTTTCTACTTGTGAAAACTTACCGTCTAATTATATATCAGGTGGCGGATGGTTTAAACTAAGTGAATCGCAACTAGACTGTCAATCGAATCGAGTTATTAATCCAAGCTTCTTTCTAAAAGATAATATTTTTTCTGCTCAAACCCTATTAACGCTGGATGATCCTATTATTTTGAACAGTAATTCGTGTCATATTTTGAGCGTTCCTAATTTCATTATCAATGATGTACTACAAGTATCAAATCCAGCAATCTTAGTAACAAATAATCATGGATGCCAATAAAATCATTTAGATTTCTACACAAAGACCCTCTTTTGCAAGTACAATTTTTCCTGAAAAACTCTTAGAGGCTTCTTCCCTAAAAGGTTCAGTTTCATAGTAACGACTGCTATAATGACCAAGAATTAAACTTTGGGCGGAAGCCCCTTTCGCAATAATACCAGCTTGCATAGCAGTAGAGTGATACCTTTCAGCTGCCTGCTTTTTATAAGGCTCTAAATATGTGGACTCATGATAAATACATGTTGTTCCCTTTAATACTTCAGACAATGGTTCATGAAATATGGTATCCGAGCAATAAGCAAAAGATTTAGAAGATCCTGATTGCACAGTAATCTCATCATTCGGTTTAACTGTTCCATCTGCTGTTGTAAAATCTTCCCCTTGTATTATTGCCTTGATTTGTTCTACAGAAGGACTATATTCTGAAATAAATGCTTTAGAAATCTTCAGTCGTTTTGGCTTTTCTGAAATTTTATACCCAAAACATGGTACTCTATGATAAAGATGAAAAGCTTCAACTTTGATATTTCCGTCTTGATAAATTTCGTGCAATGCATCCTTTTCAAGAGCTTCGTCAATCTCTATTATTTCAAGTGGAAAGGAGATAAAATGCCCTATTCCACCTAAGTTAAGATCTAGGTATTTTTTTATGGGCTGGGGCCCAAAGATGGTTAACTTTTTCCTTCGCCCGGCCAATTGGTAGCTAGTGATTAATCCGGGTAAACCGAAAACGTGATCACCATGTAAATGAGTTATGAAAATAGCATCAATTTTAGATTTTTTAATACCGTATTGGCTCATCCGAAATTGCGTTCCTTCTCCACAATCAATTAAGACATTAGAATTTTTACTAGAAAAAACTTGACCTGAAGGGTATCTATCGTAAACTGAAATAGCAGAATTACTCCCTAAGATAGTAATAGATGACATATAATTAATCTATAAAATCATGTCTTTCAGCTTCTTCCGCTAAAACTAAATCAATAGCTTGATCAAGCGTTTCAGTGATATGAAGAATTCTTTCAAGTTTAGAGATTTTTATAAGTCTCATGATAATGGGAGAATTTATTTCAGTCAGAACAAAAGACCCAAAATTTTTCCATAAGCGGTTTGCTGTAAGAATGGCAGAAAGTCCTGAACTATCCACATATTTAACTTTATTAAAGTCAAATACTATATTTTTTATGCCTTCATTTCTTAAAAAGACAAATTCGTTCTTAAGGTTAGGAGCAATTACAGAATTCAGATTTTCCTCTTCTAGCTGAAAAACTGAATAATTTTCTTTTTTATCTAGTGAATAATTCATAAGCGTAAATTTACATGCGTAATTGCAAATATTGTTAAATAACGAAACCAAAATACGACATTAGTACAGATTTTTCAAGAATAAAAGTTAATTGCTTGTTAATTTAAAACCTTTATCAGACAAAATATCGTTTATATTGAAAAATCTAGCTTTTCAATACAGAATCGCACTTAAATTAGTAACATAATAAGCGAAGTAGATCATTGGTATACTTTTTTCTTTAATTTAATGTGTTTTCATTTGAAAGGCAGGATAATTAACTATATTATTGTAGTAGAAGAACGTGAAAAGTATGAACAAAAGATTTTCATTTCAAGTAAAGAAAGT
>CAZSKA010000024.1:0-26295 GCA_964607315.1 uncultured Saprospiraceae bacterium
TTATAACATAATTTAATAATTTAATAAGCAGATTCTAATTGGAATTTGTAATTTAGTATTATAGATTATAAATCCCTCTGTATCTATTTTGTTAGTATTAAGATAATGCGAACGTAAATCTTTTAAGGATTACCAATTTTAATAAGAAAAGATTAGTTAGATGGGTGTATGGGAACAGTTAATAGCTGAACATAAAAATGTGGTTTTTAATGACTCAATGAAGGCATGGGGATATTCTAAAAATGGCTTTCAATTCTTTGAAGACATAAATGATTTAAATTTTTCTGACACTTTAGCTGCTATTGTCTGGGGAGATCAATCTACAAAAAACTTATCCAGCGAACATGTTTCAACATACAGTTTTGAGAAATATAGGCTGATTATTTGTAAGAACATTGATAAAGAGACTTATTTTATTCTTAAAACATATTGGCCATTAATTGCGGATATTCATTTAAAAAAAGGAGATTCTCCGCATGTATTAGTTCATACGGCAATTACTTTGGATGGAAAAATTTCTACTGAATGTGGACATTCTAAATGGATTGGTAATGATGAAAATTTGATCCATGCACATAGATTAAGAGCTATAGTGGATGGTATTCTAGTTGGTGCAAATACGGTGAAAAATGATAAACCTAAATTAAATGTAAGACTTGTTTCAGGTGAAGATCCAATCAGGTTAATTCTTAGTAATAAAACAAAAAGTTTCTGTAACCTATCTCAAAATTCAAATACAAAGACTTTTCTACTCAGACATGAGAGTCATTCTTTAGATTGTAAGGAATTTAATTTTGATAAAGAAATATATTTTAAGGGTGATTCTGACAAAGAAAGAATCCAAGATGTTCTTGATAATTTAAGTAAAAATGGTATTAATAGTATTCTGATAGAAGGTGGTTCTCAAACCATTAGCTGTTTTACATCAACAGGATTAGTGGACACGATCCAATTACATATCGCACCTCTCATTTTAGGAAGTGGCAAATCGTTTATTAATTTACCAGGTATTTCAAAAATTCAAGATGGAATGTTTGTTAAAAACGCCAGATATGAGCATATTGGAGATTCAATAATGATTACAGGAAATCTATGATTTCAAAGTCCCTTTGGCATATAAATAAAACCTTATCTGAAATAAGAAGTGAAGAAATAGATGATGTAGTAAATAATAATCAACTCATCCTTTATTCTGAATATTCAATGATTAGCACAGGAACAGAGTACCTTGTTTCTAGTGGTTTGGTAGATATTGAATTCAAAGATAAAATGAAGGTTCCTTACATGAACGGGACTTTTAGTTTGCCTATTAAATATGGATATGCTTGTTGTGGTAAAGATGCAAATGGCAATTGTTATCATTTTATGCATCCACATCAAAGTATATGCGCCATTAATAAAAAAGATGTTTTTGCAATTAATGATTTAGATTCTAAAAAAGTCCCTTTGATTAGTAATATGGAAACGGTGTTGAATGGGATTTGGGATGCAGAATTAGTTGGTAATGAAAATATCGCAGTTATTGGTTATGGAAATATAGGAAGTTTGCTCAGTAGAACTCTTTTAGTGCAAAATAATCTAAAAGTTACTATCATTGAGAAAGATAAAGAAAGATTAGATTTAGCAAAATTACATTCATATAATACTGTGAACACATTAGATGAAACTTATGATGTGATATACAACACTACAGGATCAAGTGAAGTGATAAATGTAGCATTGAAACATCTAAAAATGGATGGCAAATTAATAGAATTAAGTTGGCATGCTAACAAAACTTCTAGTCTCAAATTAGGTCATCATTTTCACTATAATAGACTTAGAATAATTAGCTCTCAGGTATCCAATATTCCAAAAATCGTGAAGGACAAAATCGATTATAATAAAAGAAAAGAAATCGCTGTGGAACTTCTGAAAAACAGTTCATATGATGAATTGATAACAGATATTATTGATTTTAATGATGCACCAGAATTCTTCAGTAAATTAAGAAATAATAAAATTAGTAAAGGATTAATTTATCTATTTAAATATAACTAGATGTATACAGTAAAAATTAGAAAATCAGTAATGATTGCACATTCATTACCACATCCATTTTTTGGCCCAGCACAAAATTTACACGGTGCTACATATGTGGTTGATGTAACATATAAATCTGAAACTTTAGATGAACATAACGTTGTTTTAGATATAGGAAAAGCACATGATGTACTTGACGAAGTTCTAAAACCATTAAAATATCAAAACTTAGATGAATTAGAAATCTTTAAAGGACAGTTAACTACAACTGAATTCGTTGCCAAATATATACACAGTGAGGTTGCAAAGAGAGTGTCTTCTTTTTTTAAAGGAAGAATAAAAGTAAAATTAGGTGAAACACATGATGCTTGGGCTAGTTATGAAAATTAATTGGTGATTCATCACTCAGTTTTCAGATAGAATATAAATATTTAAGAAGATTATATTCTACACTAAAAATCATTCATCTTTACAAAAATTAATTGTTTTTGATGGAAAGAATTAGATTCGTCATTGAAGAAAAAATAGGTGAATCTATTGCTGTTATTAAACAGTATGCAGGTGAGTTAAACTTAAATTATAAATGTGAACTCAAAAATGGAGATGCATATAATGTCAAGTTTTTTCACCCTGACACTTCTCCATCATTTGTGAATTTTTTGTATAAATTACACCTTCATTGTAATGATATAAATTATATCAAAGTACCTCAAATTATTCCTTGGAAAAATGGAGAATACATTACAGAGATTCAACATGAAAATACAGTTTATAAAACTATCATCTTAAGCTGGGTAGAAGGTAAGCTCCTCAGTAACATAGATTATCATCCAACTAATTTAATCTATAGCATTGGTGAATTAACTGCTAATTTACAACAATCACTTTCATCTTTTCAACATGAAATTTTACATCAAGTTAGCGATTGGGATACACTCCAATTAGAAAGTCACGAAAGTAAAATCAAGCATCTTAGATCTAGCGAAGAAAAGGACATAATTAATATAGTGTTTAAGGATTTTTCTGATAGAAAAGATATTTTCAAGGATCTTCCTTTTAGTAATTGTCATAATGATTTGCACACTGAAAATATCCTGATTTCATTTAATGGTTACGAAGCTGAAATGTGTGGATTGATTGATTTTGGAGATGTAATGCATACTGCTAGAATAAGTGATATTGCTATATCTTGTGCATATATAATGATGGATAAGAAAGATCCGTTAGCAGCTGCAGGTAACTATTTAAGAGGATTTACATCCAAAAATTCTTTAGAAGAAAATGAAATTTCAGTTTTGTCCACTTTGATTAAAGCGAGATTGGCAATTTCTGTGTTAATCTCAGCAAAGAAACGGGCGAATGACGTGACAGATCCTTATCAGTTCATAAGCGAGAAAAAAGCTTGGAAAGTTCTTAGAAAATTAAATGATTATCCTAGAGATTACATCACCTATTATTTTCGTGCTCATTCAGGTTTTCCTGCACACCCTAATCAAGAATTATTTAGTAATTGGTGTGAAGTAAATCAATATACTTTTCATAATATAATTGAAATCAATGAATCAAAAATTAAAAATGTTGATTTAAGTGTTGGATCAAAAGTAATTCCAGCAACACATGAATTATATGATGTAAAAGCATTTCAAAAGAGAATTGACAGCTATATAGAAGACAATGAGATCGATGCTGCTTATGGCGGTTACGGTGAAATCAGACCATTTTATACTACTGATAACTATGAAACAGAAAATGATAAAGGATATCAGTGGAGGACTCAACATTTAGGGCTTGATGTTTGGACATCACTTCAGAATAAAAAAGGAGAAAGAAGAAAGATTTATAGTCCATATGGTGGAGAGATTATATGTTCTCACAATAATGATATTGATTGTGATTATGGTGCTACTTTAATGATTAAACATCAAACAGAATCATTCGAATTTTACACACTTTATGGACATTTGTCACTTGATAGTTTAGACATCAGTCCACTCAATAGAAAAGTTAAAGCTGGAGATCACATTGCATATCTTGGGGATACAAATGAAAATGGAAATTGGGCACCTCATTTACATTTCCAGGTATTACTTGATTTATTAGAAAATGAAACTAATTATCCAGGTGTAGCTTATGCACATGAATGGAAAATATGGAAAAGTATTTGTCCAGATCCTTCGTTACTCTTTCCTCTTTTCCAAACAAAAGATAATGAGTCGATTAACTCACATGAATTAAAGCTTAAAAGAAAACAAATTCTAGGTAAAAACTTAAGTATTACATATAATAAGCCTTTAACAATACTGAGAGGGTATATGCAGTATTTGTATGATATAAATGGAAGAAGATATCTAGACACAATAAATAATGTGGCTCATGTAGGGCATGAGCATCCTGAAATAAGTAAGGTCGCTATTCCCCAAATTCAATTATTGAATACGAATACAAGATATCTACATCCTGAAATAATAGAATATGCTGAGAATTTATTAGCAACATTCCCAGATCATTTAAATCGTGTGTATTTCACAAATTCAGGAAGTGAGTCTAATGAATTAGCCTTAAGAATAGCTGCATCAAAGACAAAAAACAGAAACAGGTTGGTCTTAAAAATGGGTTATCATGGAAATACAGCGGAGACGGTTGATGTTAGTTCATATAAGTTTGACCGAGAAGGAGGTGAAGGGATTCAAGCTCATGTATCGATGATTAATTATTATGAGCCTGAAAGCGCACAATCAAAGGAGGAATATATAACGAAGCTTCAAGAGATTTTGAATGAGAAAGGAGCAATGAGTTTTATAGGAGAAAACATACTGAGTTGTGCAGGTCAAGTAGTTTTGGATAGTGAGATGATGCAGGAAATCTATAGGCGAGTTAAAGATAATGGTGGAGTTTGTATAGCTGACGAAGTTCAGACTGGATTTGGACGTGTGGGAGATCATTTTTGGGCTTTCGAATTACATGGTTTGGAGCCAGATGTCGTGACCATGGGTAAACCTATAGCTAATGGTCATCCGGTGGGCGCTGTAGTTTGCAGTGAAGAATTGGCAGAAAGCTTCGACAATGGGATGGAGTATTTTAATACATATGGTGGAAATGCAGTGAGTATGAGTATTTCTAATGCTGTATTAAGAATTGTGAAGGAGGAGAAAATGCAAGCGCATGCTAGCGAGATGGAATTGGTATTTTATCGATGTGTGGAGAAGCTTGAGCTGCCGGCAAGTGTTAGAGTTAAGACACGTGGAAAGGGTTTGTTTTTAGGAATAGAGATGTTAGAAAGCGGGAAGTCGGCGACGGGATTAGTTTCATTTGTGAAGAATAGAATGCGAGAAAGGGGATTTCTGATGAGCAGTGATGGTCGTTATGAAAATGTACTAAAAATTAAGCCTCCTATGGTATTTAATGAGAAAGACATGTTAAAACTATTCAATAATATTCAAAGGGTATTGAAAGAATATGAAAAATTAAAAGCTTAAATTACTTTTCTAAAAACATAGATAACACTGCTGCATTTTTCTACATCTTTAGCAGCTTTATTGTAAGACTTAAACCCGTTCCAAAATCCAGAAACTAGTGAGCTTTTACCTGTTTTATATTTTTCACTAAGTAAAGAGACGTAAAATGAATCAAAAGGCATTTTCTCCATGGTCAGTAACTCAAACCCATTGTCAGAAGCAAATTCTATCAAACTTTTAGGACTAAAATGCCATAAATGCCTCGGCACATCATAAGCAGCCCAATATTTTCCATAATGCTCAGCATCATTTGAATTATAGTTAGGAACTGCAATGATCAATGTCCCATTTTCCTGCAATAATTCATGGAACCTGGAAAGATAAGATTTAGGATCATACAAATGTTCCATCACATGCCAAAGTGAAATAACAGAAAACGATGCATCAGCAAGGCTTCCATCAGTTAAAGCTTCAGGTGAATATACATCAAGGTCCCATTTTCTTTGGGCGTAAGCCCTAGCCTCTTCATCAATCTCTATTGCCTTCACATCTTTGCCTTGGGATTTAACATATGCGGGGAAATAACCAGTTCCACTACCATAATCAAGTAAAGTACCACTATTAGCAAATTTATTTACCAATTTATACTTACGTTGAAGCATTATATTTCTGACTCGATGATACAAATTATTGACTATTCCCTTCTTAGTATCAGAATGAGATATATAATTTTCGCTTTTATAATATGGCGCTATATCCTCTTGAGAAGGAACATCTTGCGTGAACTGTAGCGTACAGTTTTCGCATTTCCAAATTTCAAAATCTTCCTTACTAATGGAATGATCATTAACAGTAAATTGATTATTTATCTGAGTGCTTTTACACAAAGGACAAGAATCATATTTTATAATATTCATAGCGCGAAAGTACTATTTATCTTTATTTTTTTTTAGGGGTTACCCCCAAAACTATTACATCGAATATATGTCTTGGCATGGTGTTGAGTCTGTATTTATTACTTCTTCTTTTTATTTTTTTTCTTCTTACTCTTTTCTTCTAATTCATGAGATAATTCCATGAGTTTTTTCCAATCTTCACCTTGTTCTTCACTAAATAAGATAGTCTCTTCATAGTCTTCTTTTTCAATAGCTAATCTCTCGATTTTTTCACCTATAAATTCTTCTATATCCCTTATTAAAGACTTTTCATGCGGACTTGCGAACGAGACGGCAAACCCTTTTTTACGTATTCTTCCTGTCCTTCCTATCCTGTGAACGTAAGTTTCTACTGGCTCGGGAATATCGTAATTTACAACGTAAATAATGTCTTTTATGTCTAAACCTCGTGCTCCAACATCGGTAGAAATAAGAACATTTATTACTCCTTCTTTAAATAATTCAAGATTCTGAACGCGTTCTTCTTGTTCCATATCTCTATGAATTAAAACACAGGCCAAACCTACCCTTTCCATAGCTTTATATACACGTTCAGCACGAACTAAAGTCCGTACAAAAACCATGATTTTATTTTCAGGATGTTCTTTAATTAGTCGTTCCAAAAAGAAACGTTTGTCATCCATCTCTATAAAGGCAACCGAGTGTTCTATGTTTCCAGCTATAGGGTTTTTAGGTGAAATTTGAATTCTAATTGCTGATTGTCTGACAAGAGAATAAGCAACTTTTTTAATGTAATCATTAATAGTTGCAGAGAAAAATAAGGTTTGTCTTCTTGAAGGTAATAGCCGAATCAACTGTCTAATATCATTAATAAATCCCAGATCTAACATTTGATCAGCTTCATCTAAGATCAAACTTCTGATACGGTGAGTTTTTACAAATCCTTGATGTATAAGATCAAATAATCTACCGGGTGTTGCAACTGCAATATCTACCCTATCATTAAGTGCTTTGACTTGATTGTCGTATTTCTCACCACCTAATAAACCAACAACTGATACACTAGTATATTTACAAAGTTGTTCTAACACTTCTACAATTTGAAGAACCAATTCATGTGTTGGAGCAAGAATGATGCATTTTAAGCCATCTTTTCGACGTTGTTTTAAATTGATTTGTTCAAGAAGTTCAACCGTTGGTATGGCATAAGCAGCAGTTTTTCCAGTTCCTGTCTGTGCAACAGCAAGTACATCTTCTCCTTCAAGAATGCTTGTAATGCTTTTAAACTGAATATCTGTAGGTCTTTTCCAATCTAATTTAGAAATACCTTTAGTTAGTCCTTCAGAAAAATGATAAGATTCAAACTTCATAGCGCAAAGGTACGCTTTGTAAGTTGAATAAAGTTAGGCTTTGTCTTGTTTAGGAATAATAAATGCGTAACCGTATAAAATTCTCGATGCTAAAATTGCTAATAGTGCATATAGTGATAAACCTATATATCCATGTCCTGCTAAAGCATGTGAAACGTAAGCTAAGATTGCATCATAAAATAATCCAGCATAAGCCCACTCTACCAAAACTTTTTTGGGTCTAACCCAAAGAGTTATAACGGCAAGTACTTTTGCGGTTGCTAATGGATAAACAAGCCATTCAGGAAAGCTTAAAGCCTTGAAGAATCCTGCAACCATATCCGGATTTCTAAAATACATCTGTGCTGAAAAAAGAAAAATAAAAGTTACAATGGCAGTTGCTACGTAGTAAAGAATTTTAGTTAGGTTCATTGTTTTAATTTTCAGTAAACATAAAAATAATTTAGGGATGAGAATTAATATATTAATGAAAGATTAGAGCACGGACAAAAAAAAGGTGCAGCTAATGAACTGCACCTATAGTGATTTATCTAAAATTTCTAACTTCTGTTCCAGCAACAGGTCTTATACCAATTAACTTTAGCGTTTTTATAACGGTTTCCCAGAAATATATTCGCTCAAGAATAGGATTTAATATATTCGTTATAATACAAAAATACGTATCAAATGGCTTTTTATGATGATGCCTATGATGCTTATTATGTTGTAGGAATTTAATTTTCTGGAGATAATAAATTACTAAAGGTTTTTCACTTTTCTTCATATGTGACCACTTATGGAAAATATTAGTGTTTGCACCAATTACGAGAACAAATAATATCTCCCAATGAAATCCAAAAATCAAGAAAGAAGTAGTCAACAAAATGGCAGCTAATTTCCAACTATCTTTGGTTAATTCCCAGTAAGAACGATCGATCATAAGTCTTGGATTATCATGATGAGCTAAATTAATTTTTACAGCATTTTTAAAAAACCTTGTTTCAGGAGATCCATATTGGTCTAGTAAAAAATGAACAAAACCTGTAATCAAATCGGCGATTAAAATCAAAACAATAATTTTTAAAATAAACATGGTAAAAGATTTTGACTCGTCTTATTGCATAATGAATTATCTAATAGATATTGAATGCCATTATTGTTGAATAATTCGAGTTTAGTTATTAAATATCCATTCCGTTTGCGACAGCGAACGACTAAACAGAGCATTATACTCTTGTTAATATTCCAGAAAAAATGATCTTGAATTGTTTAAAGATTCAGTTATAAATAGATCTTAAAAAGATCAAATAATCTAGATTATTAAAAATGGAATTTTGAAATACTTTTAATTGTGTAATTAATGAAGACTAGTTAAAAATCAAACCAATCTGAGGATTCCTATTATATTATATGAATCCAATTTTCGTAGTATAGGATATTAAATGTGTACGTTTTCATAATATTAAGTTTTATCTGTAGAAATTCTACGTGTTAATGAGTGAATATTTTTCTTATATCAAAGGTATGAGATAATGTAAGAGATTTTTATACAAAATAGACACAAACACATATATATTTATACAATATGTAAACCTAAGACTTGCTAGTTTATTAATAGTACAATAAGGTATTATAGATGATGATAGAATATAATATTACTTCAGACAATTTGATCTAAGTAATTATATGTTGAATTATAATGGAATTAAAAAAGAGAAGTGAAGTACGATAAGCATATTATTCGTTGTACTTTTGCAGGATACAATTAATAACCTACTTTATGCTTTTTGAAACAAAAAGACTTAAAATTAGACGTTTTACCATTGAAGATGCACCTGCTGTATTAGAATTTAATAGCAATCAGGAAGTTATCGCACAAACCGGTGACAGGCTAATTAGTACGATATCTGATGCAGAAGATATCATTAATAATATTTGGCTGCCTGAGTATGAAAAATATGGTTATGCAAGAATGGCTGTTGTCTTGAAAAAGGAAAAGAAGGTAATTGGTTTCTCAGGACTTAAATTTGAAACTGAAATAAACACTACAGATATTGGGTATAGATTTTTACCTCAATACTGGGGTAAAGGAATAGCGACAGAATCTGCACTGCCATTTATATTTTATGGTTTTAAGGTTCTTAAATTACCTAAAATTGTAGGATTGGCATTTAGTGATAATAAGGCTTCATGTAAAGTTCTCGAAAATCTGGGTCTGAAATTTAAGAAAGATGGAAATTTCTTTGATGATGGAAACCATTATAACTGGTACGAACTTGAAAGAGAAGAATATCAATCAGTTTCACAGTCAAGAAAATCGTAAACTTAGTTTATCCTTTATCCGCAGGTCATATCGCTTGTAATGAGCCAATTATCATTAAATTTCTTCCATGTAAGTGTAAAATTACCAGATAAAGTGTCTAGTTCTCTGAATAACGTATAACCTCCTAATAGTAGCGCAGCTTCCTCACTTAAAACATCAATATCATTTATTTTAAATTCAAGTTTGCCCATAGCAGATTTATCTGGATACCCTTTTTTATAATTCGCTTTCGTCTGTTCCCATCCATATGTTATACCTCTGGACCCAACAAATCGAAGAGAATCATTATTCCAATAACCTTCCATAAAAGCATCAATATCACCTTTAGACCAATCAGCAGACTGTTGGTTCATAACACTTTTTATTTTGGTCTCAATTTGATTGATTTCAATAGAATCCAATGAGTTTTTTCCTTGATTACACGAGATAAATGCTAATACAATTAAAATTAATAGAATTCTCATATGGGGATAATTTTACTTGTTTGATAGGAATTTAAATAAGGTGTTATTGTGTCATCAATTAATTGGACTAATCTTTCTACTAGTTTCTTTTTATGATATGTATAATGATGTACAAGGCTAATCTGTCTCACAGGCACTGGTGCTTTCATCTTAATTACTCTTTTTCTTTCATTTTCAGCGAGATGATGAATTGCAAGTTCAGGAATGATAGTTGAACCTTGATTTTGATTAACTAAATTAATTATGGTTTCTATACTACCAATTTTATAAAAGGTATTAATATTTTGTTCCGATTTGAATTGACATAGATTTAGTACTTGTGTTCTTAGACAATGTCCTTCTTCTAAAAGAATTAGTTTTTCCATATCAATATCGGAAGGAGCGATGATATCAATATTTCTGTTTTCACTGGTATATAGATAAAAAGCTTCTTGATAAAGATGATTTTCTACAATGTCGCTATTCAATAATGGAGTCGCAAGAATAGCTAGATCTAGTTTGTTTGCCGTAATTTCATTTATGATTTCATCAGTGTTTTTTTCTATAATAGAAAGTGAAAGTTTTGGGAATTCCCTCTGAATTACAGGCAAAATGAGCGGTAGTACATATGGAGCAAGAGTTGGTATAAATGCTATTGACAACTCACCTTCAAAAGAATCAATTTCACTTTCAGCCAAATTAATTAACTGTTTATGTTCATTTAAAATTTTAGTAGCTTGATCTATAATTTTCAGTCCTAAAGTTGTTGTTTTTATAGGATTAGAAGAACGATCAAAAATTTCAACATTAAGTTCATCTTCCAACTTTTTTATCATCATAGATAAAGTAGGTTGAGTAACGAAATTCTCTTTTGCAGCCTTTCCAAAGTGTTTTAATTTATGGAGAGAAACAAGGTATTTTAGTTGGGCAAAATTCATCAATAGACATTATCTATTCAAAGATAATATATATTGATTTGATTTATAAAATCTGAAAAGCTAATTTTGAGAAAAATTATATATATGGATTTTATTTCCCTTATTAAAACAGGCAATTTAAATGCAATAATCTTAGAAATTAATCTTAAGCCTGCCATTGTCCATATGCCAAATGAAAGAGGATTTACTCCTCTTATTATGGCTTCATATGTAAACAATAGAGAAGTAGTCCAATTACTATTAGACAATGAAGCAAATATTAATGCATTTGATCATGCTGGTAATACAGCATTAATGGGAGTATCTTTCAAAGGTAACTTAGATTTAGCTGAACTGTTAATCCAAAATAATGCTAAAGTTGACATTCAAAATAAGCAAGGACAAACAGCTTTAATCTTCGCTGCAATGTTTGGAAAATCAGAAATAATCGATCTGTTACTTAAACATAAAGCAAAAAAAGAAATCACAGATAGTACTGGAATGACAGCATTAGATTATGCTAAAAAAGAGTCATTTGAATCAATTGTCAAGTTACTCGCTTAAGAACTTAGTTCTGCGTAATTCTTTTGTCAACCTCTATCATATCTTTCATAATACGAAGGCTTTCATTAAGTTGAATATCATTTTTCAATGCATCAAGAAAGCGCGTATTCTTCATTTTTCGAGATTCAAATTCATTTATATAATCAAGGTCGCTAGTTGTATTTTTTACTAGCATTTCGCTTATAGATTCATCCATAACTTCTTCTAAATCCTCCATTTCAGAAGCCACAGCTTCTAAATCTTTCTTGTAAGCTTCATAATCTAAAAATGCTTTTGTATCATCTTGCTTTTCTTCAAGTAAGTTACTATACTTAATTACTTTATCGAATTTTGAATTCTTTTGAACTCTCTGCTTACTATTAGTTTTTATGAAATTCATCTTTTTTACCTTGTACACATCTTGCTCATAATCCAAAGAATTAATTTCACTATATGATAATGCATCTTCATTATCTACTTCTCCATATTCATAGTGATAAAATTCATCTGGCACAACAATATCTGGTTGGATTCCTGTCAATTGATTGCTTTTGCCAGAAACTCTAAAGAACTTTTGTACTGTTACCTTTGCTTGACCTAATGGTTTTATTTCATCATTGTTCTGCACCATTCTGTCTAAGTCAAATAACCCTTGAACTGTTCCTTTACCATATGTTCTTGGACTGCCTACAATAACAGCTCTGTCGTAGTCTTGTAACGCACCTGCAACAATTTCAGAAGAAGATGCGCTCACACTATTTACTAATAAAATTAGTGGTCCATCATAAGAAACATGCTTATTTTCATCTTCGTAAATTTCCACCTTATCTCTATTATCACTTACTTGTAAAACAGGCCCATTCTCTATAAATAATCCTGCCATATCTATTGCATCAGGAAGAGAGCCTCCCCTGTTATATCTCAAATCAAGAATAATTCCATTTACTCCATCTTTCTTTAACTTTTCAATCTCCTTATCTACATCAGTAGCACAACTTTCTGCTCCATCTACTACTCCATAAAATAATGGCAAATTAATATATCCAATATTCGAAACTTCATTATTAATATCAAGTATAGCAGATTTTGCAAGTGCATCTTCTAAGATAATTTCATCTCTTACTATTTCAATATTTTTTGTAATTCCTCCAGTTCGTTTAACCTTTAATATTACAGCAGTACCTTTATCACCTCTTATCATTCTAATCACATCATCAATTCTCATACCTGTAACATCTACAGACTTTTCATTCTTTTGTTGAACAGCGATAATAATATCATCTTCCTCCAATTCTTCTCCTTTCCATGCAGGACCTCCTGGAACTATACTTACAACTTTTACATAGTCTCCATCTTGAGATAACTGAGCACCAATTCCCTCAAGCTTATTCCCCATCTGTATAGCAAAATCTTCATGTTTTTTAGGGCTAAAATAACTAGAATGAGGGTCAAATTGTGACAGTATCGTATTCATGAAAGCATCAAATCTATCAGCTCTAGTAAGTTCTTCTAATCTTTCAAACCAATCATCATATAGTCTCTTTGTACTTTTTATTGCTTGTGTTTTAAGCTCATCTTCAGACATCACACCGTCATCTAAATCATACATTTTGCTTATAACATTATACTGAACCAGTTTTTCCCATTCTACATATAATGCATCTAAGTTTGCTGCAAATTTTCTTTTTTCACCATCTGTTTCATATATCTCCTCATCGTTCGTATTAACAGGTTTTTCAATTACCTCTTTATAGATTGATTTTGCTCTATCATTTGCAATTTCCATCAACTTTTCACCATCCTCAAAAAAATCAAGGTTGAACGCATTAATTTGATCGTCAATATCAAATTTATGTTTGCTTAAAACATCAACTTCTGATTGTAAAAGAAATCTTTTCGCCTGATCAAGAATATCTAAATAATCGTCAAAAATTTCATTCGAAAGGTCATCATTTATGGCTTTTGGGCTATAATGAAGATAATCTGTCAATCCCATCAATGTGTATAGAATCGTACTTTCTCGCTTTTCATAATCTTTATTTGGATTTTCAAAAAAAGGACTGATAACAAGCATCATTATTGCCAACACTACATTCTTAACCACCATAAATCTTGTTTTTATTTGTTTTAAATTTCGTTGTGTTCTATTCTTTCAATCATATTTTAATAAATTAAAATGATAGAAATTTGTAAAACTAAACTACATAAAATAACTTGCTAAAAACTAAAATTGATGTTCAATAATAAAATATTAACAAGAAATTAATGGAGAAAGTACTTTGAAATACATCATTTATTCATAGAAAGAATAATATCTATTAGTGGAAACTTCTTCTGGAATTTTAGTGCGATTGATTATGTAATTGGTTAGAACATCTGCATAATATGGTGAAAGCGAACTTCCTTTTGTTCCCATTCCATTGAATAGTAAGACATTTTTATGATTTCTATGAGGTCCTATAATAGGGCGTCTATCTTTTGTAGATGGCCTTATTCCAGATAAATGAGCTCTTATTTCATAATCAGTCAATATACTATTCTCTAGATGCGTTAGTAATTTCGTTTTCATTTTATCACCAATTTCTGGATCATAATTTTGCCATTCATAAGTTGCACCAACCCAATAAAGGTCATCATCAAGAGGTGTAATAAACATACTGTTTTTAAAAGCTGATTTAAGTTTTAAGTCTGGAGCATGAACGATAAAAAGTTCACCTTTAGAAGGAACAAAAGGAAGATCTTTCCACAGAGGATTATATATAGAACGCCATCCTTCGGCAAAAACAACATTTTTTGCTTTTATATCTCTATATGTTATATGGCTTACGCCCAAAGTCATTTTTTCACTGTCATACCATTCTTCGATAAGTTCATCTATTTTTCTTAAATGCTCGATATAGAGTTTTTGGATTGCTTCTAGCTTTATCCGTAAGCAATTATTAAGCTCACCCATGAGTTCTGATAGATGTAATCTTTGGGCGTAAGCCCGCTTATCAAAAACTAAATTTTCAAGTAAAAAGTCCTTTAGAAAGGGATCAGCAGATTTGGAAAGCCATGTGTTTTCTTCAGACAAATTTCGGAAGGTTCTAAGAATATTTAATCTGTCTATAAAAGAAGCGGAGAATTCACTTTCCATTTGCTGATAATGAGCTAGTGCAAAAGGAAAGAATTGCTCTATATTCCATGACTTTACAAACCTCCTACCTGTAATAGGATTTATAAGTCCAGCGGCTACTTTTGTAGATTCACCAGCAGAATGTCTATGTAAATGTAAACATGAAAGACCTTTGGATTTCGCTATATAAGAAAGATTAATTCCAGCTATTCCTTGTCCAATTATTAGTAAATCAACTGCCTTCATTAAAAGCTGCTCTTACTTTTTTGGGTAAACTATCCCAAACTAAATCATAGGAATGGTCTATCAAATCAATTACTTGTCGATCAGTTAAATTACCTTCACAAACTACTGTATTCCAATGCTTTTTATTCATATGATATCCTGGAGTAATATCTTCAAATTCTTCTCTTAATTCAATTGCTTTTTCAGGATCACATTTAAGATTAATTGCAAATGGCTCTCTTTTCAGTCCGCATAAAGCAAACATTTTACCTAAAACTTTGAAAACTAATGTGTATTCATCGAAGGGAAATGATTCTTCAACTCCTGGTTTGGAAAGGCAATAGAGACGTAAATCTTCAATATTCATATTTCCAAAGATAATTTAAGTCGAGCAATATTAGAACATATGTCCCATCCTATTTTTCTTAGTAGCAAAATAGCCTACGTTTTCTTTTTTTGTAGGCAATATAATAGGAACTCTTTCACTAACATTTATACCATGATTCTTCAAATAGCCTAATTTTTCAGGATTGTTAGTCATTAGTCTAACGCTACCTATATTAAGGTACTTAAGAATAGATATAGCATCTTGATATTCTCGCGAATCTGCTTGATGCCCTAATGCTAAATTTGCATCTACTGTGTCAAGTCCTTTTTGCTGAAGACTATATGCCTTTAATTTTTCGATCAAACCGATACCTCTTCCCTCTTGTCGTAAATAGATTACAACGCCACTTTTCTCAGCAATAGATTTTAAGCTGAAATCAAGTTGTTCACCGCAATCACATTTACTGGAACCAAAAACATCTCCTGTCATACATTCTGAATGAATTCTCATCAGTACGGATTCATTCACGTCTAACATAGGAGATACTATTGCTAAGTGAGGCATCTTTTCTTTCTCATCATAAGCAAAAGCTATCATTCTAAAATCACCATATTCAGTAGGTACAAGGGCTTCTGATTGTATTACAACTTCTTTCATATAATGCTTAACAGTGCTATTAGTTATTAGTTCTTTGGAGAACAAATAATTGTAAAAAATACGACAAAAGTAAAAAGTCTCAAAGACTACACACATTTTTCTATCAAAATGAAATGTATTCTTTGAAACTTAAATAATCTTTAGTATAACTAAATTATTAAATAATAAGACAATTGATCTTATTCAATTAATATGAATGTTTGCCTATATTCCAATTACCTTCATCATTTGTTAAATATTTTTCAGCAGACTCTACAGCAGGTTCTTCTAACATTGTCCCCATAGAATCGTTCCATCTGTTAAGATAGCCGAACAAAGCTATAACACCCATGATTTCAACAATTTCACCAGAATCCCAATGTTTTCTCATATTCTCAGAAATCTCATCATTAACTTCATTAGGAACTCTTGAAGCAGCAATTGTCAAATCAAAAGCAGCTCTTTCGGCATCTGTAAAAGAAGGATGTGTTTTATATTCCCAAATATTAGCCATTTTATTTTCTTCGGCTCCATATCTTTCGGCAGCTCTTATAGCATGTGCTTCACAATATCTACATCCTGTTGTCATACTTGATAGATAGGCAACTAACCTTTTTAATGCACTTGTAACACGTCCTTTATTTTCCATTACGGATTGGTTCATTTCAAGAAATGCTTCTGAAATTCTTGGTCTATGCATCATAGTAAACAATGAATTAGGAGTAAAACCTAAAGTCTCATTATAAAAGTCAATCATTTCCTGTAATTCAGGATTACTATCTCTGTCCAAAGGACGTACTAATGGTTGTTTCATTTTAAATTTTTATTGAAATTAAAGTGTACCACGAAGTTCTTGTTCTCTTTCTATTGCTTCAAATAATGCTTTGAAGTTACCTTTTCCAAACGATTTAGCTCCTTTTCTCTGAATGATTTCAAAGAACATTGTAGGGCGAGCTTGAATAGTTTTAGTGAAAATTTGTAACAAGTAACCTTCGTCATCTCTATCTACAAGAATGCCTAATTCTTTTAAAGGTTCAATATCTTCATCAATTTTTCCAACTCTTTCTTGCAAAGTGTCGTAGTATGTAGTAGGAACTTTTAGAAAATCTACACCTCTATTTTTTAAAGCTGTAACTGTTTCTATAATATTGTCAGTTGCAACTGCTATATGTTGAACTCCTTCACCTTCATAAAAATCAAGATATTCTTCAATTTGTGATTTTCTTTTACCTTCAGCAGGCTCATTAATAGGAAATTTTATTCTACCATTTCCATTACTCATTACCTTACTCATTAAGGCTGTGTACTCTGTAGAAATATCATTATCATCAAATGAGATAATTTGAGCAAAACCCATTACTTTTTCATAAAATTCAACCCATTTGTTCATTTGCCCCCATCCAACATTGCCTACCATATGATCAACATATTTTAGCCCAATTGGCTCAGGGTTATAATCTCTTTTTAGTTCTTTAAAACCAGGAAGAAATATGCCATTATAGTTTTTTCGTTCTACAAAAATATGTACAACTTCTCCATAGGTATAGATACCTGAACGTACGACTTTACCATATTTATCCTCTTCTAGAGTAGGTTCCATATATGACTTTGCACCTCTTTTTACAGCTTCATTATAAGAGCTAGTTGCGTCATCAACCCATAAAGCAACCACTTTTACACCATCTCCATGTTTATCTATATGAGCACCGATTGCAGTTTCACTTTTAAGGGGACTAGTCAAGACTACTCTAATTTTATCTTGAATTAAAACATATGATTCTGAAACTGTATTACCAGTTTCAAGTCCTGAATAAGCTAAATCGGCAAAGCCAAAAGCTGATTTATAATAATGTGCGGCTTGTTTGCTATTACTCACATATAACTCAATATAGTCAGTACCTAGCAAAGGCATGAAATCTTCAGCTTTGTCAAATAATTTAGGTAAATTCGTATCCATAAAACTGTTTTATGTAAAAATAACCCAAAATAGTTGTTCATACAACTATTTTGAATAATTGTCGAAAATTCTATTAATCTTATCAAGTAGTGATGAAACTTCATCGTCATCAAAAGATGCTAGGCCAATATTTCTCAGTTTTACGACCTCAGGATTAAGAATGGAAACAATATTTCGACCTTCCTCTGTCAATTGAATCTTAAAGAGTCTTTTATCTTCTTCGTGGACTTGTTTGTTGATAAATCCATTTGCAATAAGTTTTAAAAGGATTCTAGAAATACTCGGAGCATCTTTAAAGCTTTTCGCCACAAGCTCTTTTTGACTCAGTACATTATCCGGATAAAGTATATCTAGAACTACCCATTGTTCCGGACTTATATTTATACCATGTTCCTTAAATAACTGGTGAAATCTAAGTTTGATAATTCTAGTTGTTCTTTCAAAAAGAAATCCTATTGCGTGATTAGAATTCATTTAAATTATATATGATTTGTAATAATGTATTATTTTGGTAGCATAAATAAAAGAAAATAATGGAATTATCTACATTGGATTGGTTAATAATAGTGATTTATTTCATTTTCATCCTTTCAGTAGGTTTATATTTTTCAAAAAAATCAGGCAAGAATTTAGGAGAATACTTCTTAAGTGGAAGGAATATGCCTTGGTGGTTATTGGGTTTAAGTATGGTAGCTACTACCTTTTCAGCGGATACTCCAAACTTAGTTACTGAACTAGTCAGGAAAGATGGAGTCTCAGGAAATTGGGCATGGTGGGCATTTTTAATAACTGGTATGATCACTGTGTTTATTTATAGTAAATTGTGGAGACGTTCAATGGTTCTTACAGATATAGAGTTCTATGAATTAAGATATAGTGGAAATATTGCAAAATTTTTAAGGGGATTTAGAGCTCTTTATTTAGGACTTGTATTTAATGTTTTAGTAATGGGAGCTGTTTCATTAGCTGCTATAAAATTCGGTGAAATCATACTAGGACTTGAGGGTTGGCAAACATTGCTTATTGCTGGTTCGATAACAATGCTATATTCTTATTTAGGTGGATTGAAAGCAATATTAATTACAGATTTTGTCCAATTTTCTTTAGCAATGATAGGATCAATTTGGGCATGTATATATCTGGTGAACTTGGAAGAAGTAGGAGGTGTCACTAACTTATTGTCTCATCCTAATGTGAGTGGTAAATTGAATTTCTTCCCAGAAATGAATAATCCTTCTGTTTATGTTCCAGTTTTACTAATTCCATTAGCTGTGCAATGGTGGGCTTCTTATTATCCAGGAGCAGAACCTGGTGGAGGTGGATATATAGCACAAAGAATGTTTTCAGCTAAAAACGAAAAAAATGCAGTAGGAGCTACCCTATTATTTAATGTGGCACATTATGCATTACGTCCATGGCCTTGGATACTTATTGCATTTGTTTCCTTGGTCATCTTCCCTGAAGTTACAGATATTCAAAGTGTTTTTCCAAATGTTGACCCTGCAAAATTAGGTGAAGATACTGCATATCCGGCAATGTTGAGTTACCTTCCAGCTGGTTTACTAGGTTTAGTTGCAGCATCATTAATTGCAGCATTTATGTCAACTATGTCAACTCAGATGAATTTAGGCGCGTCGTACTTAGTAAATGATTTCTATAAAAGATTTATAAATCCTTCCGCATCAGAGAATCAATTAGTGTATTACGCTAGACTTTTTACTTTGATATCTGGTGTACTAGGAATGCTATTAGGTCTAATGTTAACTTCTGCTAAAAATGCATTCGATTTATTACTTGTAGTGGGTGCAGGTACAGGATTAATTTTTATTGTAAGATGGTTTTGGTGGAGAATCAATGCAATAAGTGAGATCGTAGCTATGATTGCAAGTATTATTGTAGCTTCATCTTTTTTGATTTACAATAATAGTACAACAGATAAAATTGACAGTTGGAAAGTATTATGTATAGGGACTGGAATCACTACATTGTCATGGATATTAACAGCTCTATTCACGAAACCAACAGATTCCAAGACTCTATTAGCATTCTATAATAAAATTAGGCCTTCAGCTATTGGATGGAGGGGCTTTAGAGCCCAAATGAAAAAAGAAGGTACTATCTTGAATGATTATCCATCTTCCCTTGGTCTCGAAATCATTCTATCAACATTTGGCATAATTGGTGTTTACTCTGCCTTGTTTTCTGTGGGGAATCTTATTTATAAGAAATATACACTTGGTATAGTTCTTGGGATTTTAGCTATTTCATGTATATCATATGTTATCTTTAATATCAGAAATAAAATGAATGTAGATTAGGTGTTTAATACCATTTAATACTATAAATGAAAAAAGGCCATCTCAAAAAGAGATAGCCTTTGTATATATCAGTTAATAAGTCTTACTTATCCTCTTCAACTTCTTCGAACTCAACATCAGTCACATCTTCATCTCCTGAATCTGATCCTCCATCCTCAGCACCCGTTTGGGCTCCTGGATTAGGGTTTTCTTGACCTGCTCCAGCTTGGTACATATCTTGGCTTGCTTCTTGCCAAGCTGTATTCAATTCAGTCATAGCTGTTTCAATTCTAGCCATGTCCTGGAGTTTATGCGCTTCTTTTAGTTCATCAGAAGCCTTCTGGATTCTGTCTTTTTTATCAGCAGGAAGTTTTTCACCATATTCTTTAAGTTGCTTTTCCGTTTGAAAAACTAATGAATCGGCTTCATTTAACTTACTTGCTTTCTCTTTTGCAGCATTGTCTGATTCAGCATTAGCTTCAGCTTCAGCTTTCATTCTTGCTATTTCTTCATCAGATAAACCAGTAGATGCTTCAATTCTAATATTTTGCTCTTTTCCAGTTCCTTTGTCTTTTGCAAATACGCTCAAAATACCATTTGCATCAATATCGAAAGTAACCTCTATCTGAGGAACTCCTCTTGGTGCTGGAGGAATACTATCTAAGATAAATCTACCGATAGATCTATTGTCTCTTGCCATTGCTCTTTCACCCTGTAATATATGAATCTCAACAGAAGGTTGATTATCAACAGCAGTAGAATACACTTTAGATTTCTTAGTAGGTATTGTAGAATTAGCTTCTATTACAACATCATAGATATTGTTCATTGTCTCAATTCCAAAAGAAAGAGGAATAACATCAAGTAAAAGTACATCTTGAACATCTCCACTTAAAACTCCACCTTGGATAGCTGCACCTACTGCAACAACTTCGTCAGGGTTTACTGATTTATTAGGAGCTTTACCGAAAAATTCAGCAACTGCTTCTTGAACTTTTGGGATCCTAGTAGAACCACCTACTAAAATGATCTCATCTATATCATTTTTTGATAATCCAGCATCTTTTAGAGCTTCTTGACAAGGCGTCAATGTTCTTTTAACTAGATCAGCTGCTAACATTTCAAATTTTGCTCTTGATAATTTTAGCACTAAGTGTTTAGGAACACCATCCACAGCTGTCACATATGGCAAATTGATTTCAGTTTCATTACCACTTGACAACTCAATTTTAGCTTTTTCTGCAGCTTCTTTTAGTCTTTGGAGAGCCATAGGATCTTTTCTTAAATCCATATTCTCTTGTTCCTTAAATGATTCAGCTAACCAATCAATAATAACTTGATCAAAATCATCACCACCTAAGTGTGTATCTCCATTCGTTGATTTTACTTCGAATACACCATCTCCTAATTCTAGAATAGAGATGTCAAATGTTCCACCACCAAGGTCAAAAACTGCAATTGTAGAATCTTCCATTTTCTTGTCTAATCCATATGCCAACGCTGCTGCTGTTGGTTCATTGATTATTCTTGAAATTTTCAATCCTGCAATTTCGCCTGCTTCTTTTGTAGCTTGTCTTTGTGCATCATTAAAGTATGCAGGGACAGTAACAACGGCTTCTGTTACCTCAGAACCTAAAAAGTCTTCTGCTGTTTTCTTCATCTTTTGAAGAATCATCGCAGATATCTCCTGTGGTGTATATTTCCTATCATTTATTGTTACCCTTACTGTGTCGTTATCACCTTTTACAACTTCATAAGAATTTCTTCCAATTTCATTTGATACTTCGCCATAACGATTACCCATGAATCTTTTGATTGAAGAAATAGTTCTTGTTGGATTTGTAATCGCTTGCCTTTTAGCAGGATCTCCAATTTTTCTTTCGCCGTTATCCAAAAATGCTACAACCGATGGAGTTGTTCTTCTACCTTCTTGATTTGGTATAACAACTGGTTCATTCCCTTCCATCACTGCAACGCATGAATTAGTTGTACCTAAATCAATTCCAATAATTTTACCCATTATATATCGTGTTTTATTTTACGTTATTAAATTACACGATTATAATGTCAATTAATATGCCATTACTAAAACCATGACATATTGATAGGATTCGTCTTTAAATATGACAATTTTATGCTAAAAGATATGACAGATAGTCACTTCTTATTGAAAGTTTAGATTTCTAGTGAATCTTCCATCCGCTAATGAATCCTTAGTAGGAGTTCCTATAAATTGATTTTCTAAAATCATAATTTCTCTTTCTGCTACTAAACCAAGTCCTGAAGATAAATTAGTATAAACAGGAAGAGGCTGAGAACTTGTAATTCCAGTATTGGCTGTTAAGAAATTTTGATATTGTTCCATTTCCTCACCACTATATTCTATAACTATATTGAAGAAATTGAAAACTCTAATCAATGAAGGTCCTTCCTCTAAATTATTTCCAAAAGTTTTATAGAAATCAATACCAGGCGCTTCTGCAAAATTCTGATCTTTAAACGTTCCTAAATTCCACGTTAACCATCTTTCTTCTAATTCAGGTTCTTCATCAGATAAATCTGCCTCACTGTAATTTAGTTGAATGCTAATGTTATACTCAATACCAGGATTTTCTTCTGGTTCTACCCATTGTAATTTATATGATGCTTCAGTTGGGAAATTTGGAGAGGGAGTTATAACAAGTAATTCTCCTAATAAATTAATAGTAGCAGTAACAGGATCAGCACTTTCTCCAGTTAAAATAGAAACTTGAACTTCATCGTTGAATTCAAAATCATCTTCTTCACCTTCATAGTGGTAAACAAAATTAGGATCAGTTGGAAAGAAACCTTCTTCTCTTTGTTCTCCTAATTCAGATCCATCAATTCTAGAAAGTTCGAAACTAGTTCCTTGTGTTAAGTTATTAAGAGAAACAGTTGCATTTTGATAGTAAACCTGATCTGGATCTTCAGCTAATTCGGCAGGTGGTATAAATTGATCAATAAAACCTCGTTCTAATCTGACTACTTGCTCATTTGAAGTAGCTGACAATAATGAATAAACCACAGATACATCTGCACCTTCTTCTACTAAATCTAGTGTATTATCGCAAGACGCTAATAGAAACAAACCGCAAATTAAAATATAAATATTCCTCATATCGCAAAATTACAAAATAGTAAGTTTATTTTTATATAAACGAAGAATCCATTTAATCGTTTTCTAAGTATATAATTTAAAAAGACATCAAGAAGACTACTTTTATGTTTTTTTTGTGTTAAACCCAAAAAGAAATAGTATTAATTCCCATTCCACGTAAGAAACGCCTTCAAAAATCCTTCTAAGTCTCCGTTTAGAACAGCATCCGTATTGTTTACCGTATATCCAGTTCTGTGATCTTTCACTCTCCTATCATCCAAAACATAGGATCTGATTTGTGATCCCCATTCATTCTTCATTTTGCCTTCTTCAACTTTTTGTTTTTCTTCTTGTCTTCGCTTTATTTCTGCTTGATAAAGCCTAGACTTAAGCATGATGATCGCTTTTTCCCTGTTTAAGTGTTGAGATCTTTCTTCTTGACATTCCACTACAATGCCACTTGGAGCATGTCTAACTCTTACTGCAGATTCTGTTTTATTAACGTGCTGACCTCCTGCACCACTTGCTCTAAAAGTATCCCAATCTAAATCCGCTGGATTTACATCTATCTCTATACGATTATCTATCAAAGGGTGAACAAATACTGAAGCAAAAGATGTCATTCTTTTTCCTTGCGCGTTAAATGGAGATACTCTAACCAAACGATGAACTCCATTTTCTGCTTTCAACATTCCATAAGCATAATCTCCTTTTATTTCAATACTCACAGATTTAATACCTGCTACATCACCATCTACAAATGAAAGAATAGATGTTTTATAACTTGCTTTGTCACAATACATCAAATACATACGCTGAAGCATAGCTGCCCAATCACAAGCTTCAGTACCTCCAGCGCCAGCATTTATCTCCAAAATAGCAGAAAATTCATCTTCCTCTTGATCTAGAGCTAATCTAAATTCTACATCTTCAAGAAGTTCGACAACAAATTTATACTTAGTATTGATTTCTGTTTCTTCTACATCTCCAGCTCTAAAAAATTCTTCAAGGACTTCTAAATCATCAATTTGTTCCTTAATTTTATCATATCTTTTGATACGATCCTTGTGTGTTTGGATTTGACGCATGATTTCTTGAGCCCTTTTACTGTTATTCCAAAATTCTGGATCAATTGTCAGTTGTTCAAGATCTATTAACTCTGAAGTTCTTTTATCTACTTCAAAGATAGCCCTTCAAGTGGGCCAGCCTATCTGTTAAATCGTTAAATTGTTCTGTTGTCATTATTCTGGAACTTCTATAAAGAATATCAATTCATCACCAGCAGTAATTTTTCCACTACCTCTTTGGCCATATCCTAATTCACTTGGAATAACTAAATATGCTTGTGCTCCTTTATTAAGGAATTTAGCACCTTCATCCCAGCCTTTTATAACTCTACCCTGTCCTACTGGAAATGAAAATGGTTGTCCTCTTTTATAAGAATTGTCAAACATTTCTCCTGTTCTAGATAAAATTCCATAATAGAATACTTCGGCAGTATCACCGTCTTGATATTTGTCACCTGTTCCTTCCTTTTGAATATAATATCTTAATCCACTTTCAGTAGTTGTTAGTTTAGATTCCATTCTTCCAGATGTATAATCTGAATAAAATGAATTAATCATTTCAGCTATCCCGGCTTCTTTTTCTTGTATAATTTTCATTTCACCAGCAGCTTTCTCTTGCATCATTGCTATTCTCTTGTTGTATTCAGCATCATCAACTTTCTCCGTAAGTCTCATATTATATATAAGCGAATCATATCCAGAACCTGCAGATCCTGTATTCTTTCCAATATATACATGAATACTATCTCCAATACTTTTCCCAGTTAATATATCACCTATGGGATTAGGAACTGCTGGATTTGGTTCTTGAACTTTAAGAACACCAGGTTCTTTTGTGTCAGTTGAACTAAAAACTACTTTGCCTTCTAAGTTTGTAACATTAACATCAAAATAGACATAATCACCAACTGATGTAATCGCACCACTTCCTTTTTCTATAACTTGATACTGAACTCCGTTGTCAAGTGTAATTAAATCTGAAGATGATTCTTTACATGAAAATGTAACTACAATTAGTAGTAGGTATAAAAATATATTTCTCATTTATAATTATTTATCAATTTCCTTTTTCTCCATATAGTTAGGTAAAACCTCTTTAAATTTTGCAATCACGCTAGTTAAAGAGCCATAAAGTGCTCCTCCCGATGCATTCTTATGTCCTCCACCTCTGAAATGGTTTCTTGCAATTTCTTGTACTGATATATCTCCTTTTGATCGGAGACTAATCTTGACAATCTGTGGTTGTTGAGTGATAAAAGCTGCTAACTTTATATCTTTCATCATCAACATATAATTTACTATACCTTCTGTATCACCTCTCTGAATATCGAAATTAGCATAATCGTATTTATTCAAAACAATTATTGCTGTTGAATATTCTTCCAGAATCTCCATTCGTTTGTAAAGCGCATGAGAAAGCAATTTCATCTGCTTAACTTTCATGCTATTGAATATTAAATCCTGAATTTCTTTTACATCAATACCTCTTTCTTGCATTTTCGCAGCACATATAAAGGTTGCAGGTCTAGTATTATATTTGAAAGATCCAGTATCTGTAATTAACCCTGTTAAAATACACGTAGCAATATCAGGACCTATATATC
>CAZSKA010000025.1:0-25905 GCA_964607315.1 uncultured Saprospiraceae bacterium
AACAGTAGTTACGGCGAGGCTTTTTAAGGAAGAAATTGAAAGATTAAGTAAAAAAAATGCGACATTATAGAGTTAAATTGGTATAATTTCTAAAACACATATTCTAGTAAATTCTACAGCTTAAAGAGACATTTAATTCAGTGTAATAAATTTCAAAAAATGTCACAATCAAAAGAGTTGAGATTTATATAGATGATATTTTTTTTATTAACATAATTTATTATTCATGAAATTCAATTTTTTACTTACCATTTTTGGTTTACTACTAGCTTTTAATGTATCAGCTCAGACTTTACCACTTAGCGAAGAAATTACATTCACACCAGAATGCAATCCTAGTGAAGTTATTGTTTCAACAGATAACTTTTCATATTCCATTCATGTTGATGGTGAAATAAGCGACTTTTTACAAGCTAATGATTTTAAAAGGGACATCTATATTTATTATACAGTAGATGGTGGACCTAAACAACTTTTGCGAATTGTTGCAGGAGGTCCATTTTATGGAGGTGCATTCGATTTTGAATTAACTCAAGCTGATTTTGATGCAATGCCAGAAGGATTAATTCGATTCTCTTTAGAGTTTCAATACTTCCATACAAGCAACAATCAATTTTCAAATCCTTTTTCTGTGTTTGTGAATGGCTCATTAGCTGGATTTAAAAATTTCACCAATCCTTCCCAAGCACCTATAATTGTTGCGCTTGATGACGTAAAGTGTTTTACAAAATATGAATGTGATGATGTAACAATTAGCTTTCATATAAAAAATGGTTACTTGCATGCTAATGTACAACCAGGAGATGGTCATTATTCTTTTAATTGGAGAGTTGAAAGGCCTAATGAAGGTCAAATTAACACAAACGGACCTTCCATTCAAATATTGAAAGATCCAGGGTGTCTTGATTATTCTATTATAGTAACAGATCTTGAATCAGGATGTGTTTATGCTAATACTAGAACCGTTTGCAATTTTGAAACTCCTGGAGGTTCAATTGGTCTTGGTGGTTTTCATGGTGACCAAGACGATGACAATGATAAAAGTCTTGAATATAGTGAGAGTGCTCAAATCGCTGCATTTCCTAACCCAACTTCATCTGTTCTGAATATTTATGCTAAAAACCTTCAAAGTTCTATTGTAGAAATAGTAATTACAGACATGGAAGGAAAACTTGTTTTTGAAACAAAAAGAACTGTTGAAAATGGAGCAATCGATTACACTTGGAATCCGCAATTGGATATTGCGAATGGGGTATATATTGTATCAATTAAAGACAATAAAACTGTAGAAAATAGACCTTTTGTAATTTCACGATAGATAACTGCAATCTCATTTTTTATGGTATAAAAGACTCTCAAGTTTATCTTGAGGGTCTTTTTAATACAGAAATATTACTTTATTTTCCCTTTTTAAACCTTCTATGAATTCTCCTCGCTCCTCATAAAAACTAGGTGCTTTTATTGCCAACATAATCACATTCTCCTTAACTTCTTTTATCTGATCTAATCCTTTTAAACGCTGACCATAGATATCCTTTCCTATCTTTTTTATGTTTTCGGTTAACCAAGAGAATTTCACCTCTTCTTTTTGAAGGGCTTTCGCCCAAAGTTTTCCTGCGCCTCCAGCTCCCCATAAAATTACATTGGACTCCGTTAAGCCTTCTGTTTTAAGCAAATAGTGCATCTTTAATTCTACGAAATCTTGTTGAGCATAATTCGGATCATTTCTACTCGCTCTTTCCCCATGATCTCTCCAATAATGTAATACTTCTGAGACAGATTTTATAGAAACACCATGTTCATACATCCTAAAAACCATATCATAATCCTCAGGATATTGATGCCCACAGATTCCACCTATACTCTCTAAAGTTTCTCTATACATCATCCAGCAAGGTGATGCCACTACACATTCTTTGAATATATTTTCATAGTGATTCTCTGCTAAAACCATATGATTAAGCCAGTCCGCATACCGCAAAAAACCATCCGCTAATTCAACGTCCGAAAAATACTCTACCATTGCCGTTGCGCAAGCCTTTGGGTGTAAACCCAAAACACCTCCCAGTTTCTCTAGCTTCTCTGCATGCATTTTATCATCTGCATCCATTCTGCTAATCTTATCGCCTGTACTTTGGGCGTAAGCCAATTCTAGAGCAGGAATAATACCTTTCGTCTTATTTTTGAAAATACGGATTCTTGAATCATTCGTGGCATACTCCATAAGAATATCCCACGAACGATCAGTAGAAAAGTCATCTATTGCAAGCAATTCCCAATCCTTCTCCGACTGCATTATAATAGAATCCAAACACACTTTAAGGTGTTTTTCCTCATTAAACACAGGCATAAGAATACTAATCATTAGGCTAGAACTTTCCCTATATCAACTTGATTTCTCAGGATATCATCGAATGTTTCACGCTTTCTTATCAGATGCGCTTTACCTTTATACCATAAAACCTCAGCAGGTCGATAGCGCGAATTATAATTACTTGCCATCGTAAAACAGTAAGCACCTGCATTACGAAAAGCCAAGATATCACCTTCTGCAATCTCGTTAATTCGTCGATTACTACCGAAAGTATCCGTCTCGCAAATGTATCCTACTACTGAGTAAAAACGCATTCTTCCTTCCGGATTAGATATATTTTCTATCGTATGAGCAGAACCATAAAGCATTGGTCTGATCAAGTGATTAAAGCCTGAATCCACACTCGCAAATACAGTAGAAGTTGTCTGTTTTACCACATTCACACGTGCTAAAAACGTCCCAGCTTCACTCACCAAAAATTTCCCTGGCTCAAAAGCTAAAGTTAAATCTCGCCCATACTCTTTACAAAATTGGTTGAAACGAGTTCCCAACTTTTCACCTAACTCTTCTATGTTAGTTTCTATGTCACCTGCTTTATATGGCACTTTGAACCCACTTCCGAAATCTACAAATTCTAGATTTTTGAAATTTGATGCGGCTTTAAATAAAATTTCAGCAGCATATATAAATACATCAATATCTAATATGTCACTTCCGGTATGCATATGAATACCATTAATATTCATTTTCGTCAACTCCACAATCCTTAATAAATGTGGAATTTGATGAATACTTATCCCAAATTTTGAATCGATATGTCCCACAGAAATATTGGTATTTCCTCCTGCCATAACATGAGGATTGATACGAATACATACAGGAACTTTAGGATGTTTACTCCCGAATTGCTCGAGAATAGAAAGGTTATCAATATTGATTTGAACACCTAATTTAGCAGCTGCTTCTAGTTCTTCAAGCGAAACGCCATTTGGAGTAAATATTATATTTTCCGGTTTAAAACCCGCTTTCAATCCGAGTTTCACTTCTTGAATAGAAACGGTATCTAAACCAGTTCCTAGCTTATTCATCAATTTTAAAATAGATAAATTAGTAAGCGCTTTCGCTGCATAATTAACCTTCAACTGTTTCACAGATTTAAAAGCACCAGTAAGACGTTTATACTGAGTTGTAATTACATCTGCATCATAAACATAAATCGGAGCTCCATGGGTGTCGACAATCTCTAAAAGTTGCTGATTTTGCATGTTAAAAATTAAAAGTGAACCCGCATATCGCGGAAAATGAAATGCAAAGGTAAAATGTTTACACTATTTAAACTTCCTTTCTTGCCTTATGGATGATAAAATGTCCTTTATTTTTTAGGGCTTTACGCCCAAAGTTTTGGTTCATTTAGAAGCCGAAGTGTCCTAATATTTTGGCTTTGGGTGTAAACCCAAAATAATATTATGCAATAACAAAAGAAGACTAAGTAAAAGCATTGGAATTTGTCAAAAAGAAAATAATCAAAAAATGGTAGTGTTTTTTACATAAAAATTACCTTAAAATCTATTTATGTACCTATCTTTGCCCTGATTTTTAAAAACGTTCATTTAATTGAAAATCACAGCACTAAATAATTAATAAAATAGAAAGTGTTAAGGTTTTCAGCCAAATACAGCAAATAAAGAATATGGCAAATCTTGGAAAAATCTCACAGGTAATCGGACCTGTTGTTGATGTAAGTTTTTCAGATGAAGGATCTACTTTACCTGATATCCTAAACGCACTTGTAATTAAAAGAGACGGTCAAGCAGACTTAGTTTTAGAATGTCAAAAGCACCTAGGTGAGAATAGTGTAAGAGCTATTGCGATGGATGCGACTGATGGTTTAACAAGAGGTACATTAGTAGAAGATCTTGGAAAGCCAATTTCAATGCCGATAGGTGAAGAGATAAAAGGAAGACTTTTTAATGTGGTAGGTGAGCCAATTGATGGAATTTCTCTGGAAAGTTCAGGAAGCAGAAAGTCTATCCACACAGCTCCTCCTAGATTTGAGGATCTATCGACTGAAACTGAAATTCTTTTCACAGGTATCAAAGTAATTGACCTAATAGAGCCTTATTCAAAAGGTGGAAAAATTGGTTTATTCGGTGGTGCGGGTGTTGGAAAAACAGTACTTATCCAAGAATTGATTAATAATATCGCGAAAGGATACGATGGTATTTCTGTATTTGCAGGAGTAGGTGAGAGAACGAGAGAAGGAAATGACCTTTTGAGAGAGATGTTAGAAGCAGGTATCATCAACTATGGTGAAAAGTTCATGCATTCTATGGAAGAAGGTGGATGGGATTTATCAGCCGTTTCTAAAGAAGATCTTAAAACTTCAAAAGCGACTTTCGTATTTGGACAAATGAATGAGCCTCCTGGAGCACGTGCAAGAGTGGCACTTTCAGGATTATCTATTGCGGAATACTACCGTGATGGTGACTTAAATGACCCGAATGGTGGAAAAGATATCCTTTTCTTCATCGATAATATATTCCGTTTTACACAAGCAGGTTCTGAGGTATCAGCACTATTAGGTCGTATGCCTTCAGCCGTGGGTTACCAACCAACACTAGCTTCTGAGATGGGATTAATGCAAGAGCGTATTACTTCTACAAAGAGAGGATCAATTACATCAGTACAAGCGGTATATGTACCTGCGGATGATTTAACGGATCCGGCGCCGGCAACAACATTTGCTCACCTTGATGCGACAACAGTATTAAGTAGAAAGATTGCATCACTAGGAATTTATCCAGCGGTTGACCCTCTTGATTCCACATCAAGAATTTTGGATCCAGCGATAATTGGTGATAAGCATTATAATACAGCTGAAAGAGTAAAGAATTTACTTCAGAGATATAAAGAGCTTCAAGACATTATTGCAATCTTAGGATTGGAAGAATTATCAGAAGAAGATAAGCTTGTAGTTCACAGAGCAAGACGTGTAGAGCGTTTCTTATCTCAACCTTTCCACGTAGCAGAGCAGTTTACAGGATTGAAAGGAGTGTTAGTTTCTATAGAAGAGACGATCAGAGGATTTAATATGATCATGGATGGTGAAGTGGATAAGTATCCAGAAGCAGCATTCAACTTAGTAGGATCAATTGACGATGCTATAGAGAAAGGAGAGAAATTAATTGCTGAAGCATAAAATTTAAACAATGAACATAGTAGTTCTTACACCTGAAAAAGAAGTTTATCAAGGAGCAGCAAAGGCAGTTAATGTGCCTGGTGTGAATGGACAATTTGAAATATTGAACAATCACGCACCTTTAGTATCTTCTTTAAAAACAGGAAAAGTGAAGTTAACTTTGGAAGATGGAGGATCAAAAGAATTTCAGATTTCACGAGGATTCGTTGAAGTATTGAAAAACGAAGTATCTCTTTTAGTACAAGGTTACTCAGAAGAATAGAAAATTCTAAAAACAGTATAAAAGCCCTTTCAATTTCCATTGAAAGGGCTTTTTTTGTAGATTTAGGGTAATAAATCATTACATGAGATTCGTATTAACATTGTTTATTCTTTCTGTTTTTGTTTCATTTTCTTCGGCACAAGTACTTATTATTCCTTCTGATATCTCGATCAAAAAACCGAAAAATCCTCTACTAGCAATAGATATCCAACTAACGCCTCTGTATAGTCAATTTTTTGGTGGAAAAATTTATCATGAAGAGATCAAGTATTTTTCTAATACAATTACCGATGAAATGAATTCCTGGTTTGATAGAGAATTTACAAATGTAAAAATCTATGAACCAAGTGCACAAGTAGTAGACTTAAATAAGTTTAAAGGTGCTATTCTTAGGGAAACTCAAGTTTATGATATTTATAAATCTAAACCATTGTTTGGTTATGGTGCTAATGCTCCAACAGAAGGTGCAAATACAAAAGAATATTTAGAAATTTTACGAAAGGAATATCAGGCATCATATGTGGTCTATATTTTTGCAGTTTCACTATATACAAATTTAGAATCTGCTGAAATTCATCCTACAAGTGAAGTACCAGAATATAGAGGCTTTAGCTACTTTTACGGTATAATTTTGGATACAAAAACAGGACACATAGAAAATATTTCAATCGTCAAGGATAAAACGTATCCAATTTATAAAGACGTTAATCAAAAATACATAACTAAACGTTGTAAAAAGCTTCAGAGAAAGATGAAAAATAAGATTAATAGACTAATTTAATATTGTTCCTTGATCTAGTTTTCTTCCAAATAAAAAATATCGGAAAGGCTTTTTTTGTAGATTTAGGGTAAAGAAATAAATCATTACATGAGATTCATATTAACAACCTTTGCCATTCTTACTGTTTTTACTTTATCGACAGCTCAGATACTTATATTACCTTCTGATTTTTATATCAAGAAACAAAAAAATAGATTTTCAGCAGAACTATCGCTTTATCCAATGACAAGACTATTAAATGAAAGTGATGCTTTTAATGATAGAATCAAACATTACTCTAAAATAATGACTGACGAAATGAACTCATGGATGAAAAATGAGATTTCGCAAGCAATTATTTATGATCAAAATAAACACGATATTGATATAATTAAGTTAAAAAATTCAATTCTGAGGGAATATGGAGTTTATGAAGGTAATGATACGAAACCTTTATTTGGAAGTAGTGGTAACAAACCTACAGAAGGAGTAAATACGAAAACTCAACTAAATGAAATCAGAGAAAAGTATGATATAAAATATATCGTGTTCGCCTTTGCTAATTCTATCCATTCAAAAGATTATGTAAATAAAAGTCATCTACCAGAATATATTGGCCATAGTTGGTTTTATGGATTTGTTTTAGATACTAAAACTGGCCATATTGAAATAGTAGTAAGATCTAAGGATAAAGAGAAACCTAAGTTAACAAAGGAATCTCAATATTATCGACCTGCTTATGACCCATTCTTTTATAAAGTCGACGATAAATATGTCGATAAACGTTGTAGAAAAATCCAAAATAAATTATCACGGAAAATCTCATCTTTAGAATAACTCTTCAGACTTAATTATCGTGTTTTTGTCCTAAAGAACGACTATATTACATGTGCCATTTCAACATCTTCATCTTGCTCACTTACTATACTTTAATCCTTTTCTAGATAAGACAAAAATTTAATACCCTCCATAATCCAAGACCTCATAACCCTCCACTCGCAAACTATCCAACAATTCCTCACTCGGAACCTCCGCATACGAGGGAATCCCAGAATAAAACATCACTTCGACAGGACGATCGCAATTAACAATTATCGCTTTATCTCCACTTACCTGTTTACCAAATTCCCTACATTTTATTGCCCATTCCGGCGATCGATCCCTTAAACTAAATGGGGAAATACGTTCTATTGAATATCGAATCGGCAATGCTATCAAGGCAATTAACACAAGACTTCTTAATTTGCACAAATTAATTTCCTTATCTAACACTCTAAAAAAGAATATTGATATCATAATAAATACGGCTGGTGCACAAAACAAAATATATCCCTGCATCTTAGTTACTACGAAAGAGAAAAACACATAAGGAATAATAATCCATGTAAACAACAGTACATAGCTTCTCAACTCTTTTCCTAACTTCCGTTCTGAAAATCCTTTCTTGAATAATACAAATTTAACACAGAAATAAATAAACCATATAAAAGGTAAATAAACCAATTCACCAAAAATCACTCGCATCTTATCCCAATGCCAATAAAAAGGATGATCATGTCCCAAACCTCCTATAAAATGCTTCCTATTATAAGCATATTCCCAAGCCGCTTCTACTGGAAAATTATAACTAATATACATTTGCCAAGGCAGTACAATCACAACAACGATAATGGAAAAAAGAACTGTTCGCAAAAGTAATACTCGACTAGAAAGCTTACCATAGGAATAAATTATCCAAAGAGGCAAAACTATTAATGCAGGCAACCATTTCGTCAATATCGCAAATCCAGTAAGACATGAAGCAAATATAAATCCCTTCCAAGAATCTTTCTGAGTACTCCTTAAAAAGTGATGTACTGCTATGTTTATCAAGGAAAAAAAGAAAACATCAATATGGTCGGTCGCTACCCTACCTCCTGTCTGCTCTATTATCAAACCATTTATGGAAAATAAAAATGCAGCTAATAAACCCACACGCTTTGAAACCAATAAATCACCAATTTTATACGTACTGAAAATAGCCACCGTACTTAGAATAATGGATGGTAATCGCAAAGCAATTACATTCTTACCAAATATCCACATACTTAATGCCATGCTGTATAATGGAAATGGCTGCTTATGTAACCACACATGATTAGACCACCACTCTGTGTAATCATATGGAAGTACAGGATTTGTATAAAGCATCGGCACCCATGGATTATCTATAAGATTCTTTGCTACTAGCGCATGATATCGCTCATCCCATTCGTGTAAATACATATCAAAGGAAACAAAAATTCTGAATAGTAATCCACCACAAATGATGAGTAACACACTTAACCCAAACTTATCTTCTTTGAACTTTCTAAACGCTAGGAAATATAATATAGCAACAGAAATGACCGTAAAAATACCATAAATTCTGTTTTCCATTTAGCATATGATTTGTAATACAAAATAATAGTAATCTAACTAACAAAACCTAATTGATCATAAAAAACCCTTTCTGTGCTTCTTTAAGACGTATACTATGCATTCTCAAAAGTTTTTTCCATGAAACATTTATCTTTAAATGAATTAGTTAACAACCACTAGCTTCTGATGAAAAACAGTATCAAAAGAAATAAGTTAGATATAATTTTAGAATCATAAAATAATAATTTTTGATGCATTACATTCTTTTCTACTTCATCCTTTTATTTGGGAAATTCAGCACATACCCTTCAGTATGTCTATTAATATGTGGAATAGAAGGACATATCAAAATGAATAAAAATTGGGAAGTAGTATTAAAGGAGCATAAGGCATGCAAAAAATTAAAAATAGATTATGCCAAAAAATATAGCGAAAGCTGGAAAAACTTTAGAAAATCTAAAAATTTTATAATTAGCAATTATCAAAAAACCAAGAATAATATAAACGAGACCATAAGAATTTTAGATTCCGAAATTCCGAACAATCCAATCGATTCCTTTTTATTTAAAATTTGTCACAGTTCTTATAGTAGTTTTCCCTATAAAACTTCTGGTAACCCAAAAAAACACAGATTATATTACTATTCAACTATAGTAAAACAAAGTAAGAATGATAACACTATTATTCATTTAAAGGGAATCAAATCTGCAGAACCTCTTTTTGCTAAAATCGTAGACCTAAACACTAATATTTCTATTCCCAAATTGATATATTATTTAGAAAATGACGCAGCAACAAGATTGATTTATAAGTCTGGAGTTGATGCATGCGATCCTATATATTATTTGAGCATCTCGGATGTTGCATTAGAATTAATCGAAATAATAAGTAAATGTAGTTTCTACGATCAAAGAGATTTAAATCATAAGAACTATGACTCAAATTTAAAATTCTCACAATTAAACAATAATGATCGAAATGAAATAAAAAATAATATCTTAAATTGGTATTTGTCTTCATCTAGAAATCCGATTGAAAAAACGGAAGAATATCTTGCTAACGCGACTTACCACTGTACTATAGAAACTTGCCAAAATCTTGCACTCTTAGGTTACAACGAAATAGCAATCAAACACTTAACTAATCTATATAGAACAAAATACCCAACAGTTGGAAAGAAAGAAATGAAAAAATGGATTGATAAAATATTAACTAACTCCAACAAGTAATCATTAAATGAATCGGTTATGTTTCACCGACACAGGCCCTTCATTTTAATAAGTCTTCCTTAAATTACCTATCTTTAAATTAATGAATTAATTAACAACCATTAACTTCTGATGAAAACCTTTTCCTAAAACACCTCTTTAATCCTAATATCAATGAAAAATATTAACCCTGGCTGGCATACAACTGTAGAACCTTTTTACTTTCTCTCGGCAAGACTGCTTTCTATTTTAGCAATCTTTATGCTTATAGGCTTCATCGCAATTAAAATTCTAAAAGTAAAGAAAGAGAAATATCATAGGCCATTAAACATAATCAATTTAATTTTCTGTATTAGTGTTTCCCTCTTATTGTTATCATATTTTTATGAATTTTTTATAGCATGGTATTCTGGATATTTAAATGAACATATAGAATTTTTAAATCAATCAATTGATTCACTTTGGCTTCTATATATCGCATTTGGATGGCTTCCTTTATTGTTTACTCAATTATTTTGGCGTAAGAAGAATCGTATGAATATTAATCTGTCTTTGTTTATTGTTTTTATGTTCAATATACATCTATGGTTTGAAAAGATTTATATTATTATTGTTACTTTTCTAAGGAATTAATCTCATTTATAAGATAAAATACTGCCATCAGAACAATAGCGGGCTTTGCATTAAAGCTTAATCTTCCATCACCCCTTAACCATACGAACCACCCCTCGCTTTTCCTCACTTTGTACTATCACAAAATACACTCCAGCTAATCCTGCTAATGTTACATCAACAAATCCCATAGAATGATCATATGCTTGTTTCCATACTACATTACCCACAACATCACGTACTTGAAGATCTACTGGACCTGAAAATGCACTTAAATCCAACATGAAATCCCCTGAATTTGGGTTAGGATAGATTTTGATATCATTTACAACTTCCTGAACATCTTCCGATGAAAGAGGAATTCCTTTTAACTTCAACGCAACTGGCCTATGGTCTGAAATTCGATTCGTGTAATGATTCAAGCCCAACATGAAATCATCAATTCTCAAGGTTCGAATTTCAGATGCAGGATTTTCAAATTCCTCGAATAATTCATCTGTGATTAAAATGTGATCAAGATGCGATGGCCAATTAGGAAATGACCAGAATGCTGAGGTTCCAAAAGCAATATTAATGTCTGTAAATAGATAATTATCTGGATCATCAAAAAACATTTGAAATACATTTACCACTGGAACATCTACTATATTATCATTCAAATCACCTATCAAGATTACTTGCGAGGAAGACATATTTTCATCTATATATTCCTTTAGTAAACGATTAGACTCGTATCTTATACCTTCTTCATCATCTAAATTTCCTTGTTCTAAATTCCCGTCTCCACAACATTTATAATGATTATTTATAATCACAAACTCCTGATCCATGAAACTGCATTCCATAACGACAGGAGCTCTTAAAAAGATATCCCAAAACTGAAATGCATCAAAAATCTTATATGCAGCGTTGATTTGAACTGTATTCTTATTATACACATATGCTAAACCTGTATAAAAGCCATCAGCAATGAAGATTTCGTAATTAGGCAGACCATCAACCACTTCTCGTAAAGCAAAAGTATCTTGGATTTCCTGTAAGCCTATGACATCGACTTCTAGATTTTGAATAATCTTACGAACGGAATCAATAGTGATAGAACCACTTGTTGGAAAAGTCTCCAAGTTCCATGTCATCACCTCAAATGAATCATCCTCCCCAAAACTCAATAAATCAAGTTCTTGACCATTAACCTGTGTCCAAAAAATGGAAACGAATAAAATACAAAACAACTTAATTGTACTCATTTATAGAATTCAATGCATTATAAAATTATAATTACAAAATTAACGAATTTAGAACAGTTTAGTTCTTTGATTCTCACCATTCATCCTCTCATGAAGGCAATATGACAATCTTACAATCCGCTAACAACTGGCAAAACAAGCTTGGTACCGTCTAAATCTACGGTCAACTCCGTTCCTGGATCAGGCCATAAGGTATATTCTCTATCACTTGAAAATATCATCAAACCTATTTGTTGTCCAGCAGGAATAATCTGATCATCAGGCATTAACTTAAATTTCATTTCATAAAACTCTCCCGGAACAAGAGGAGAGCTTTCACTTATTGATTTATGATTTTGAGGATCTGCCCATCCTCTTGTGATAACATTATCCGTTATTTTCGTCCTTCTCCCCTCAGTCCAAGGTAATGAAACTAACCAAACAGAAAGATTTGCGGCTTCTTTATTACTTGACAATTTTATGTAAATCTCTGCTTCACCTGATATATGCACATCATTCTCTAGCGGTTCCGTTACATACATTAATCGATGATCTGTATATTCCGCTTTAGCCAAAGAACTACCACTAAAGGAATAATTATCTGACAATGTTTCCTTTTCCCCTTTCTTTGGGCTCGAGCCCAAAATTAATTGACCATAACCCGGTCCTCCCGCTTTTAAACTAAAAGTAACAGCTTTAGCATCTGGATTAGGATAATCTGCATAAGGTGTAGGATTTTGTTGCTTATCATTTTCACGCACAATCCAAGCTTTTTCATCTTTTTCCACCCCATTCTCTATTCCGTGCAAATAACGTGTAAACCATCTATTCATCAAGGTCATAGGAGGAGGTCCACCATGCCCGTTTTGGTGATAATAAATCTGACTTGGAATTCCTTTTGTTCTAGCTGCGTCGTAAATTCTGTAACTATGTTCTGGCATTACGTTCCAATCATTGAAACCATGAGACATTAATAAAGCAGCTTTCATCGGCTCCATATCATTAATATAATCTCTTCCTGCCCAGAACTCATTATAGTCTCCTGATTCTCTATCCATACCTTTCGCCATCTCTTGATCACGCACTTTCTCATTACAATATGCTCTATTTGCTTCCAAGCCACTATGAACAAAATCGTACAAAACATCTATATCTTCACCGATGTATCCTCCTGGAGATTTTACTAATCCATTCGAACGATAATAATGATAATAAGAAGTATTAGGCGCAATAGGAATAATAGCTTCTAAACCTTCTACACCCGTTGTTGCTGCTGCCAATGGTATAGTACCATTATATGATGTTCCCGTCATTCCTACTTTTCCTGTCGACCAATAAGCCTTTACTTCTTCATCAGAATCGAGCTCTTTATATCCTTTTGCACGACCACACAACCAATCGACCACTGCTTTTGGTGCTAAAGATTCGTTATCACCTCCTATAGTAGGGCAACCTTGAGATAAACCTGTTCCAGGAGAAGAAGAATGAACTACAATATATCCTCTTGGCACCCATTCTCTAATATGAGAATTTGAAATAATTGGTCGCTCACCTCTTCGCTTTACTTCAGAATGAACACGTTCTTTAGCAGTCTCTCCTAACTCCACTTTCACATCCCAAAACAATCCATCTTCATCACCTGCCACACCAGCAAAATATGGACTAGAAACATAGACAACTGGCAATTTTAAACCCTCTTCAGTTTGTGGAGGACGTGTGACTGAAACATGCATTCTATCCATTTTTCCATCACCATCAGTATCGAATTCAGTTTCTACAAATAAATCATGTCGCAACCAACTACTCATATCTTGGAATTCAGGAACAACTTGTGCTTCTCCATCTTTGAAAATAGGGCCTGTCTTCTGATCTTGTGCATGAATATGTAGGACACTAACTAAAGTGATTATAAGAAAAATAGCTTTTTTCATTCTTGATTATTTTTATATCACAAGATAGGTATTAGCAAAATATTTTTTGGGCTTAAGCCCAAAAAGTTTAGTGATTATAATTTTGCCGTAAAGAAACTTTATACCTTCGAGCTTAGTTAAAAAAACATGAGCGATTTCAGAGATTATAGAGAAAGGTACACCAAAAGCGAATTATTAGAAGAGAACGCATTAAAAAATCCTATTGAAATGTTTCAAAGATGGATGGTTGACGCGATCAATGATAATATCTTGGAACCTAATGCAATGCTTTTAAGCACTGTTGATGAAAACAATATTCCGCATTCACGAACGGTATTGCTAAAAGAAGTAGACAATGACGAATTCATTTTCTATACTAATTATCAGTCTAATAAAGCTAAACAAATCGACCAGAACCCTCATGTGACACTTGTCTTTATGTGGCTAAAATCCCAGCGACAAGTAATCATCACTGGCACTGCAAGCAAAGTAAGTGAAGAAAAATCAACTGCTTATTTCCAGTCCCGCCCAAGAGGAAGTCAAATTGGTGCCTGGACATCACCTCAATCTTCCATCATAAATGATCGCTCTATTCTGAATGAAAGAAAAGCAAAAATAATTGCCGAAAACAAAGGAAAAGAAGTATTAGACAGACCTTCATTTTGGGGCGGCTTTGGGGTTAAACCCCAAACTATAGAATTCTGGCAAGGTAGAGATAACCGTTTGCATGACCGATTAAAATATAAATCAACAACTGACGGATACTGGGAAATTATAAGATTAGCGCCATAGTAAATATTAAGCTAATTTATAATTCCTAGCATATCTATTCGTGTCAGAAACACCACTAGAACATAAGAAAACGCCTGATTTTCCTTTAATTACTGGAGTGTGTAAAGTATGTAATCGGATCTCGGTATACGTCTCAAAATCCACTCTTTGTCGAGCGTTTAATTGTTCTTCTACACCCCATGCACCAACCACATTTTCCCATCCTTGCATTAATTGACCACTAAATACTTTTGACTTCGACCCACTACCATATGCAAAGAATAAAAGAGTATCTCGCTTCTCTTTATTAATCAAAGCAAAATGTAAATCACTTATCAAGGCAAGAAAAATAGAAGCGGTATATACATTTCCTGTCTTACTACTTAATCGCTCACTCTTCTCTATCTTTCTATTAATCATAGATGTGTAAAGATCCGATTTTACGATGGATTTTTTCCATGCGCGATTAGCACTTTTATATTCATCTACAGACATATTTCCTTTGTCTGGCATAGCAACAGGAAGACTATCATAAAATCCTTTTAGTTCACCTTTGGACTCTAAGTCCGCTAAAAAAATAGAATCAATTATTCTTCTTCCATGATAGGCATAAGGAAGGTGAAAAATATAGGAATCATATGAATCCAAATCCATTCTCATACCTCTTTTCTCTCCAAAATTTTTATACGCTTCTTCTATCCTACATTTATAGGTGTGATTCGACAAAGGCCCGTCAAAAATAGGGGTCTCTTTATGAACCGTAAAGATTTCATCTTTTACTCCAAGATTATTAGTATCTAATTCATTAGAACAATGAATACGTAGGGGTTTGAAAAAGTCATGGACACATGCTGCCGCAACTCCTACCTTAGGTTCTATAGTCATCAATTTAGGGTCCACTGAAAGAAGTACAGCAGCTGCACCTGCTCCCTGAGTATATTCACCTGAACTAGCTAAATCGTAATTCGCAATATCTGCCGCAATTACAATTGCTTTTTTATCTGGCTCAGTTAACAAATATGTAAGTGAATTATGCATAGCATCTATTGCTCCTATACAAGCAAAAGTCATATCAACTACATCAACATTTTTTAAAGCTCCATTTTCCCTACCTTGCTTAATAAAATACTGATTTAAAATACCTAAAAGATAACTTGCTATTGGTTTAGAACCATCAATACTACTCTCAGTCCCTACGTAAATTCGCCCGATCTCATGTGGTTTTAATTCGTTTGATATTACGATATCTAGAAGTGCCTTTGCAGAAAGCGTAATAACGTCTTCATCAACATCACAAACAGACATTTCATGAAGCCCGAGGCCTTTTTTTAATTTTGCTGGTTCTATATTTCTTGCAACAGCAAGATCAGCAAGATCCATATAAAGTGAAGGGAAAGCGAAACGAAGGTCGTCGATGCCTACTGATAAGCCCATGTTAGTTATTTTGATTGTGATTTGAATATGTCAAATATAGAACGTAAATGGATAATATCAGTTGTATTATTTACATTTTATTCCTCTTCTGACATATTTTTTGGCATTCCTATATTGTCGAACATAGCATCAACTCTATACATTTCATCGACAGTATCATCTATATAAAATGCAATTCTTGGAATTCTTCGAACATGTTTTTTGATACGTTGAGATAAAGATTGCCGTAAAGGAACAATATGTTCTTGCATCATCAACATCACCTCTTGCTTATTCTCTGTATTATAAACACTCAAGTAGATTTTTGCTTGACCAAGATCACTAGACATTTTCACATTCGTCACCGTAACCAATGCTCGACCATATATATATGAGCCTTCCTGCAATAAAACACTGCCGAAATGCCTTCTTATCATCTCTCCTACTTGTCTTTGTCTTTTTGATTCATTCATATACCGCAAATTTACATTTTTCTGCTACATTCATTACGCAAGCTTTTCTAATTGCTTTACATTTACTTTGTAAAAAGGATTAAGTGAAACTAATTGGTAAAAAATTAAATACTCCTTTGGCTTATCTGAAAGGGGTCGGGGCCCAAAAAGCAGACATCTTGCAAAAAGAGCTTGGTGTAAGTACGTTTGGGCATTACCTATTACATTTTCCTTTTCGCTATGAAGATAGAAGCAGTCAACAAGTTATCAAGGATGTTTCTACCGATAATGTTTCTATTCGCCTAAAAGGCGTCATCATTTCTAAAGAAATCATAAAAGGACAACGCAATCGACGGATGGTCTGTATCATGAAAGATGGAAGCGGATTTATAGAGCTTATTTGGTTCAAGGCAATTACTATCATGGACAAAATCATCCATGTGAATACCGAGTATTATGCCTATGGTAAGGTAAATAACTTCAAGGGAAAAAAATCAATTGTTCATCCAGAACTAGAAAGTGTCGCTGAAGCAAAAACTAAATTGCAATCTGATTTCGCTCCTGTTTATCCTTCAACAGAAAAATTATCTAATCGTGGTTTAGATAATAGAGTGCGTAGAATTATTGCATCTATGATTTTGGGATCTCTAAATGGCTCAGATATTCCTGAAGTTCTTCCACCTTATTTGATAAAAAAATATAAACTCATTTCTCGCTTTCAAGCTATCAAGCTGATGCACCTGCCTAATAATGAAAGGGAAATGGTTGCTGCTAGAAGAAGGATCAAATTTGAAGAACTCTTCTTTTTTCAGATCCAAGCCATGATGAATAAAGTCGAAAGACAAGTCAAGTTCAAAGGCTTTGTCTTCGAGAAAGTAGGCGATCACTTTAACACTTTTTTCAAAAAATACTTACCCTTCGAATTAACAGGTGCTCAGAAAAGAGTAATTAAAGAAATACGTGCAGACCTTGGCAATGGGAATCAGATGAATAGACTTTTGCAAGGTGATGTTGGAAGTGGAAAAACGATTGTTTCCCTACTAGCCTGTCTCCTTGCAATTGACAATGGATTCCAATCTTGTATCATGGCACCCACTGAAATACTTGCTCAGCAACATTACGCTTCCATTACAGAAGCCCTTGCTGAAATGGACTTAAAAGTATCTTTTCTTTCAGGTTCTGTTAAAGGCAAAAAAAGAGCTCTACTACTTGAAGAATTAGCTGCCGGTGAAATTGATATACTAATAGGTACACACGCACTAATAGAAGATCCTGTCCAATTCAAAAACCTAGGATTAGCTATTACAGACGAACAACATCGTTTCGGAGTAAAACAACGTTCTAAGCTTTGGAGAAAATCTAAGGAACACCCTCCTCACATTCTAGTAATGACAGCAACACCAATACCCAGAACACTAGCAATGACAGTTTATGGAGATCTTGAAGTTAGTGTCATTGATGAATTGCCTCCAGGTCGAAAATCTGTCCACACTGTTCACAAGACTGAAGCCAAACGAACTGAGATTCTTCAATTCATGAAATCTGAAATCACCAAAGGAAGACAGATTTATGTAGTCTATCCATTGATAGAAGAATCTGAAACACTCGACCTGCAGGATTTGAATAATGGTTATGAACGAATTCTTGACTACTTCCCTCGTCCGGAATATCAAATCAGCATGGTACACGGAAGAATGAAGCCCGCTGATAAAGATTGGGAAATGCAAAGATTTGTTAAGGGGGAAACCAATATTATGGTGGCAACTACAGTAATAGAAGTAGGAGTAAATGTACCTAATGCTTCTGTAATGATTATTGAAAATGCTGAAAGATTCGGTTTATCCCAGCTTCATCAACTTCGGGGAAGAGTAGGAAGAGGAGCAGAACAATCATACTGTATTTTAGCAACAGGATATAAACTTTCCAAAGAAGCTAAAGAACGTATTGCAACTATGGTACGTACGACTGATGGATTTGAAATAGCGGAAGCTGACATGAGACTTAGAGGTCCAGGTAATATTGACGGAACTCAGCAAAGTGGGGTTTTAGATCTCGCTCTTGTAAACCTCACACAAGATCAAGCTATTCTCACTGTTGCTCGACAAGAAGCTTTACACATCATAGAACTCGACCCCATGTTATCTTCAGAAAAAAACCAAGTGCTTAAAGACTACATCCTTCGACTTGGACCTCGTTTCAAAAGTTGGGGGAAAATTAGTTAGCTTGGATAATGAAACAACGACAAATTGTTTGAAATAACAAAAATCTATTAACCTTTTTCAATCAAAAGAGTTGTAATAATCAACTGTAATTTAATGAAGAATCTCTTTTTAATCGTACTTGTTATCCTTGGTATCCAATCTTCAACTTTTAGTCAAAGTCCTTGGAACAATAAGAAAGGATCTTTTTATGCGCAAGCTGCATTTACGTCCATTCGATATGGATTTGCCTTTGATAATGAAGGAAATGTACAAGAATTATCGGCAAACGTACTTGATCAAACCTATACTGGATTTTTAGATTATAGTTTAACTGACCGTATAGCATTAACTGGAATGGTCCCTACCAAAAGAGTAGGATTTGATGGCGACCAATTGATTGCACTAGGAGATATCGATTTAAAAGCGCGATATCAAATAATTAAAGATGTTCCATTTACGGTTTATGGTGGATATACATTTCCTACTGCAACTAAAGAAGGTCCATTACGAACAGGTTTTAAAGTAAATGCTGTGGAAGGAGGATTAGCTTATGGACGATCAAATTCTGAAATTCATTCTTCATTCAGCGCTGGGTATAGATTGAGAAATTCTATACCTGATCAAATCATAATAGGTATAGAAATTGGTACATCTATATCTACTGGTGCCCTAGAATTATTAATGGCATTAAGAGTAGATGGTGCAATTAATACTTCTCAGCCAACAGAATTTGATGCACTTACACAAGAGAGTAATCTACATAACTATAACGGGCAATTCCTTTCACCTGGCATCAAAATAGGAACAAAACTAAAATCAGGTTTTAGTATTAACTTAGGTTCCTATGGTGCATTTTTTGCACAAAACCAAGGAGCAGCACCTTCTATAAATCTAAGTGTGGCATATGAATTAGAAAAAAGTGATGAACAATAAAACTCATCCTTAGAATAGAACGTCCCGGCGGATAGCCTTCAAAATTTGTTATTCAAATTAATCATTTACTTTGGGTCCCAACCCAAAATAAATTAATCCACACTCGCTTGCCCTCTCGGAGATGAAAGCACTGGCAACAATTCTGCATAATAAGGAAAATTGGCCCTTAACTCTTCAAAAAATGCTTCAGATTCAAGCGCTGTGGAATCAAATTCATTTCTAATCTCAACATGAATTTCATTCATACGTGCCATATATTTTGAATCCCGTAAAAAAGATTTGTACAACCAACTGTCCTGCTCTTTTGCTTTTGCAATGACAGAACTAGGGTCAGCTTTTACCCTCTCTATAATATTATTGACATAATCATCAATACTCATATTCATAGAGTTCTTAACTTCTGCAAGCTTAAAATAAGGATTATACGCACTTATCTCATATGAACTGTTAGTAGATTGTGAATTGGTTTGCTTGGGGGCAAGACAAAGTAGTACAAGACTACATAGGAATAGTAATGATTTCATAATCTTAGGTTAGTTCAAAACTACATCTTCTTTTAGGTTATAAGAAGATGCAGTTCATTAAGGTATTTTTATCAAATATCGAGCCAAAGTAGGTTTCGCTCAATATGTAGCGAACGACTAATTTAAAAAGGAAGTTCAGTTATATTTAATTTTAACATTTTAAAATTTCACTATATAACCTGCCAAGTTGAAATAATCGAATAGTAGCATGTATTTTTAATCAAAATATATACCTGATTTAAGCTTAATTTGGTATAGCTAAAACTTGATGTTTCATATGGAGAGCAAAGAAAAAATAGGGAATTAATTTGAAAGATTCTCGTAATTATATAGTTCAATTTGTATTACTTTTACGCCATGCAAAAACATCTTTTAGACTTCATAAAATCTCATCTTTCTCTATCAGAAAAGAGTATTCTGAACACCATAAAACTGCTAGATGATGGTGCTACTGTTCCCTTTATTACTAGATATCGAAAAGAAGCAACTGGCTCACTTGACGAAACAGAGGTACAAGCAATTATGGAGAAAAATAAGAGTTTCAAGGATCTCTTATCGCGCAAAGAATTCGTTCTACAAACCATAGAAGAACAAGGAAAACTAAACACTTCTTTGAAGCAGAAAATTGATGATTGTTGGAATCCTAAATTACTAGAAGATCTTTACCTGCCCTACAAGAGAAAAAAACAAACGAAAGCTGGAGTTGCAAGAGCTGCTGGACTTGAACCACTTGCAAATATTATATTTTGGTCAAAAACAAATAATCTTGAACGTTCAGCCAAACAATTCTTAAATAAGAAAATTAGTAGTGTGGAAGAGGCGATTGCAGGAGCACGTGATATTATAGCAGAAGATATCAGCGAACATAGTGTTTCAAGAGAAATTACTCGAGAAGTCTTTAGCCGTTCTTCTCGCTTAACCTCTAGTCTTATTAGAGGAAAGGACAAAGAAGCGGAAAACTATAAAAATTATTTTGAGTTTGATCAAGCATTACATAAAGTACCTTCACATAGACTTTTAGCTATTTATAGAGCAGAATCTGAAAAGTTATTACGTGTTAAAATCGCTATCGATGAAGAGCGGTTGGTGAATAGACTGTCTAGATATTTCGTAAAGCAAAATGATGAATGCAGTAGAGAAAAAGAAAAAGCCTTAAAAGATTCTGTGAAGAGATTGCTTATTCCTTCTATAAGTACGGAATTTAAAAGCCAAGCAAAAGATAAAGCGGATGATGAAGCAATAGAGGTGTTTGTTGAAAATTTACGCCAATTATTACTTGCTTCGCCTTTAGGGTCGAAGAGTATTATAGCATTAGATCCAGGATTTAGGACAGGTTGTAAAGTTGCGGTTTTGGATGTTAATGGTGCTTATTTAAAGAGTAAAACCATTTTCCCCCACCCTCCTAAAAATGAAAAAATTGCAGCAAGAGAATCGCTTCTTCCATTAATGAAAAAATACAAGACTGAAGCAATTGCAGTGGGAAATGGAACAGCAGGTAGAGAAACTATCCAATGGCTTAAAACTTGGTGTCCTGATCATATTGAAGTGCACTTAGTTAACGAAGCAGGTGCAAGTATTTATTCAGCAAGTGAAGTGGCAAGGGCGGAATTTCCTGATCTGGACTTGACAGTACGAGGTGCCATATCTATCGGTAGAAGATTAATGGATCCTTTGGCAGAGTTGGTAAAAATAGAAGCGAAGAGTATTGGCGTGGGACAATATCAACATGATGTAAAACAACATAAACTAAAGGACAAACTAGATCAAGTTGTTATTAATTGCGTGAATAAAGTCGGTGTAAATGTGAATACTGCGAGCATGCATTTATTACAATATGTATCGGGCTTGGGCCCAAAGTTGGCTGAAAATATCGTCCAGTTTAGAAAAGAAAATGATGGCATTCAATCAAGAACTGAATTAAAAAAAGTTCCAAGAATGGGTTCAAAGGCATTTGAGCAATGTGCTGGATTCCTGCGGATACCTAAAAGTAAAAATATTCTTGATAATACAGGTGTACATCCTGAAAGCTATAAGTTAGTCAAGAGAATGGCGACAGATCTGAAAGTTGATACCAATCAACTTATAAGTTCCAAAGAACTTTTAACAGAAATTGATTTACAAAAATATATCAGTGATACAGTAGGAATTCCAACATTGAATGATATTATAAAAGAGCTAAAAAAACCAGGTTTAGACCCAAGAGGTGAAGCAGAAGCATTTCATTATACTGAGGGAATCAAAGCAATAGATGATTTACGCATAGGATCAAGTATAAAAGGAATCATTAATAATATCACAAAATTTGGTGCCTTTGTAGATATAGGAATTAAAGAAAATGGTCTCATTCATATTTCGCAAATTACGAACGAGTTCATATCTGATCCTAGTGAAAAACTAAAACTAGGTCAACATGTAGAAGCAAGAATTATAGATGTAGATAAGGAAAGGAAGAGAATTTCTTTGAGTTTGAAGGGCTGATATACCAATCTAAAAATTCAACTCAAAACACCCTACATCCGGTGTAGATGCATCTCTTACCACTCCGAGTATATCTCTTTCTATTCCTGATATAGGAATACCTATGTCTCTCGCAAGGGACATCGTATCAAGACTAAACATTCCTGCGAATGGATCTAATAAAATCGTATCTGAAATAGTAACATTCTCGCAATCATCACAAAATTGGAAAAAAGTCGCAAATGAAGGATTATCTAGTAATTCATCAACTTGAACAACGCAATGATCAAAGGAATAAGTAAAGTCGCCTGTCTCCTCAGTTCCATCCGCGAATATAATTTGATCTTCTTGGTCTCCATTGATGATACAATTAGTAAAAGAAAGATCTATATCGTTGAATAATAATAAACCTAGACATGTCGGCTCCGTACATCTGAAATTACTAGCAGCTAAACTAGAATTCCCTGCCGCGAAACTCGTCATTGTACAATAATTGAATTCATAATCACCTCCATACTGAAGGGAAACCGATGAACCTCCTGAATTCGCAAATAAACTATTCTCAGCATATACCCTACCCGCATGTACACCGAGTAAAGCAGTGGAAGATTGATTTAAAAATTGACAATTAAACAAATCTAGCTCTGCTAAAGAATCAACCCTTGCACCAACAATACTGTTCCTAATAGTGGCATTCCGAAAAACACTACCTGTTGCCATATCGGAAAATAAAATTCCGGCCCACTGGCCAGGCAAATCTTCGAAGGATTCTTCTAAGCGATCACCTTGAAAAGTAACAGGATTTTCTTCTGTCCCATTTACTGTTAATATTCCATTTTCTAGAACGACTATAATCCCATCATTAAAAGGTGTTCCATCATCTGTAAAGGCAATTCCTCCATGCACAAATACATCTGTCCCCGCTGGTATGACTAATTCACAACTATCAATTAATAATATTCCATAGATAACATATGGCTTATCATCATCCCATGTCACACTTCCAAAATCACAACTCAACAAGGCTTGACCGCCTTGATTCATATTATTAGGTATATAGTTTGCATTCTGACCCCAGGCGACTAATAATACATCTTGAGTATTTCCATTAGTCACAAAAGTTACTCTATCTTCTATGACAAAAGGTGAAGCACTCAAAGGACTATCAGGGTCTATGGTAACTTCTGCAAATATCCAAATAGAATCATTTGGCAATATCTCTATGTTCGTATCTTCATTAACAGAATTCCCATCAATATTTAGTCGGAAAAAATCATTCGAAATATTTTCCAACTTAATATTAGAAACAATGACTTTTTCATCGAATGGATTGAAAACTCTAAAACTTCTAGTAGCTGAACCGATGGCTGTAAAGACTGTATCAAAAGTTAGTGTATCCGTAGAAAATTCTAAAAACGTATCACTTTCTTCTCTTATCCTATCAGGATCACATGAACCCAAAAAGAACGATAAAACAACACATAAACTTCCTAATAATACACCTAATCTCACGCTGAATAATTTATTCTATTGACATAACGCCCAAAGTTATGAAATAATGCTTTTGATAAAAGTTTAATACAAATTTCATTATAAAATGACGTATAAGATTATGATATATAGTGTCTATAAATGCAAAAAGGCCTACTGAATAATCAGTAAGCCTTTTTTATCATTTAGACTAGATTAAAATTCCCAAAGATCATGCTCAAAGTTGAATAAATCTTCTTTGATTCTTTGTGACTCCAGTAACATATCAATTCCTGGATTTGGAGAATTCTCAAAATAATCTTTTACTCTTAAATCGTTCACGTTACTAATCTTATAGATGTAACTAGCGAATCTTCTTTGTTCGAATAAATCATACCAAGTAGTAGGACCAGCATCATTAAAATCATTAAACACTTGGTGTTTACTGAATGCTTCTCTTACTGCAGGATAATAAATCCAAAACAATGGTTGTTCGTATTTAAATACTCCAGTTTCTGCATCATATTCTTCTTTGATAGGAGCTATTCCTAAGATTCTGTTTCTTAGTCTAGAAGTTTCTTCATCAAAAAACCATACTTCCTTAATTCTGAAACGATTAATATCTTCAGGATTAATATCAATAGTAACAATTTTTATCTCCTGTTCATAAGTATCAGGATTGAATGTAGTTACTGTATCAGGTCTTGAAAAAATATTGGTTAACTCATCAGCGTCTAATTTCTCTTGAAATTTTTCATCACGAAATACAACTAACTCTCCTTGCTCAGCTAAGTCTTTAAGTAAGATTACAAATGGTTTTTCTGGATATCTAAAACCTAGATTTAATTTTTCTCTAGTATCCAAAACTCTCCATATACGTTTTTCCCACGCAATATCAGCTTCTCTAATCGGTTCCCAAGGAAGCACTCTATTCTCTTGAATAAGTGTTCTTTGAACCACACCATCTATGAAGATATCCTCATCTACCTCAGTAGATTCAGTTACCGTCTCTGCTTCCTGCGCGTATGCCATGAATGTGAATCCACATAGCAAGTAAGCAAACAAAAATCTTAAATTGTATTTCATCTTAAAAAAATTAAGTTTCTATTATTTTATTACAAATGACATAGAACCAAGGTCTCTAGGTCCTTTATCACCTGGACAAGTACATTTAATGTTCTCAAAGTAATATCTATCACCAGGAGATGCTTTTTGTATGATTCTGCTTGCAGCACCATACTTCGCTCCAACATTAATTTCTATTTCAGGATCTTTTCTCTTTGCCACTCTTACAACCCTATATCCTTTAATATTACATCTTGCTTCGAAATCGAAGTTCTCTAGATCAGCAATTACACCACCTTGAGCTCTAAACTCACCTGATGACATTGCTCCTCCTCTTTTTGCAGATAACTTTGGCACTGGAGTAGGTATTGGTTTAATTCTAAATGCTCTTTTTTCAGACAAACCTGGAGCCGTAACATTTACAAATGCTGGGTCATTTTTCCCTGCAGGTCTTGTAGCATTTACTACCCAATTACCATCAGAACCTTTTGCTATAGTAGCAGCTCCTCCTCCTGACATCGATACTTTAACATCTCTAGAGTTAACACCTGCTGCCGATACTTGCACTGGATTTTCAACTCCTATATAGAATACGTCCATCTTTGTTCCAGAACCACCAACTGACCGTTCCCCCACGTCGTCAGAAAAATGATTAGAACACTTTTTAGCCTCTCCTGTTACAGGTTTTATTACACTTATAGTAGCTGACTACTTTTTCCCTCCCTTAG
>CAZSKA010000026.1:0-25754 GCA_964607315.1 uncultured Saprospiraceae bacterium
GAAGTGGTGGAAATAAAGTATTAAGGATATATAGAACAACTCATCGAGAAAGTTGGAATAAATATTTAATTACTAAAGATATTAAAAATATATTGTATGGTCATGGAGGTTCATTAGGTCAGGCTCTAGATTATTTTTACAAGTCGAAAAACAGTAATGAATTCGGCCCTTATTATGACAATGTTTTATTTGAGCTAAAATTTAATTCAAACGCAGAAAATTTAATAGATTATAATAGTATCTCATCTGGCGGTGAGGGTGAAGGTCCCAATAATGGTAGATTTACTGGGAAGAAAGAGCAAAATGATATTTTTAAAGAAAATAATATATTTAGTATTAATCTAAGCGCGTGTAGTGATCTGATTGTAGAATTAAATCCTGAAGTTAAAAGGATTGATGAAATGAAAGGAGAAGATTCGCAGTATAGTAAAAGACTATTAGAGTTTTCTTTGAAACACAAACAATATCCACCAATTCTTTCAGAGAAAGAAAAACAGGAGTTATATAGTTTACAAGGGTTGTAAGAAAGCTACGCCGTAATGATCTTATACGCGAAATTTATAACTCAAAATAGAAAAATTAACTTTAAAAATCTTTGAATCATTTTACAGTTAGAAAGTAAAGATTTAATTTATAGTAGTAGTAAATGTTTTAAATAAAATCAGACACTACGTAATTCTGTGACGCCCATGAATAATGAATTAGAGTAACTTTCTTACCCCTGCATTCTACTCTTCGTCAGGGCATTCAATTTTCATAATCTCTGATGCATTGTCTAGTAATAAGTTGCCATTATAAGCGACTCCTAAAGATTCATCATAGAAGGCTTCTAACATAATATGTTTATAAGAATTTGTTGGACGAAATACAAAATTGTACGTTTCCCATTTCCTATTTGCAATAGGGATTGACTGTGCTAACAGTTCTTCATGATCGCATGATTTTGAACTGCCAAAAATGCTTAAAACTGTAGGGGTAATAAATTTTTTTGTATTAGAAACTTCCATAATTGGACTGTATGGACTTGTGTAATCTAGAGATCTAGATAAATCAATGCTAAACGAATAACATTTTCCAGCTTCTAATTTCTTTCTTAATTTTTGACTAACAGCCTCAAAAGTATCATCTTCTCTTACAACCATTCCTAGAAAAGTATTTCCGTCAGAAGCATATTTTTTTACTCCGAAAAAATGGTCAGTGGTCGATTCATGTAAATCGTAACTCAAATGGATGTCCGGAGGTGATTCATCTTGAAAATATAATTCTCCACAATTTTTCCATTCTGAAATTAATGTATTTCTACTTCCTGCATGAGGCATGTCTTCAAAAGAAGGGTTTTTAAGTTCTATAGTCTTTTGGCTAAATGATATATGGAAACAAATCAAGAAGAAAAGAGTGAATGGAATTATTTTGTACATGGTATTTTAGTTGGTCTACACAAATGTAAGGATTTATAAAAAAATGTAAAAATCACGTACTACGTAATTCTATAACGCCCATGAGTAATGACGTTAAGTTACTTTCTTATACAGTTTTGACTATATAACTGTTGGTAATATTTTGAATATTATTTTTCTAAGTTTGAGTTAAAAAACGAAGGTTTAACAGTGTTACGTCAAGTCTTTTCAAGGAAAAAGTTGGGGGGATTAATTGGAAAGATTAACGCTTTGTATTACATCATTTTTTCGTTGTTTCTCTAGATAAATTTTATTTGAAATCAAGACTCCACACTTAGCACTTTAATCTCTACACGCTGATTTCTTCGCCTACCATCGGCATAATTATTACTTGCAATTGGTTTGCGTTTACCATATCCTTTGAACTCTACCTGTTGGCGTGGGATTCCCTTATTATACAGAAACTGGGCAACATTCTTAGCTCTTGCCTCACTTAAAGAATCACAGAATTCATGGGTCGGTCGACCATTCGTATGACCTCCTATTTCAATAATTATTTCGGGATAATACTGTAGAAAACTAGCTAATTCTTCTAGTGCAGGGATAGAGTTAGGATTGATGACTATAGAGTCTGCATCGAAGTATAAGTTATTGACTTTTATTATCTGTCCTTTCTTTAAAGTCCTTTTATTTAGTTTTTTGTTTATAGTAATCTTTGGCTTTTCTGTAAGTTGATTTGGACATGGTATTTCTGTGATCACCGAAGCATTATCAAGCAAAATATTGCCATTATATGGGGAAGACTTCTTTTCATTGTAGTAAGCAACCAGTGTAATATATCTGTGCGAATTTTTGGGAGTAAAAGTGAATTCATAGGTCTTCCAATCCGTATTCTTTATAGAAATTGATTCAGCTAATTTTTCTCTTTTTCCGCAGGGTGTTGAGCCTCCATAGATCTGAAGTACTGCAGGTGTTGTCAATTTTTTTGCATTCGAGTTAGAACGATTATTGACACTTAAATATGATAGCGAATGCGATAAATCAATGCTAAAGGAATAACATTTTCCACCTTCTATTTGTGAGCTTAATCGTTGACTGATAGCTTCGTAAGTGCCATTATCTCGGACAACCATACCAAGGAAAGTAGAACCATCTGTCGCTTTTTCTTCTACCCCAAAATAAATTTCATTTATTAGACTTGATGTATCTCTGCCTTTATGGATATCTGGTGGAGTTTCATCTGGAAAATTGATTCTACCACAATCTGTCCATCCATTTATGGAAGAATTCTTTTGACCTAAATGTGGATAATCTTCAAAAGAAGGATTGGAAAGCTCTATTGTTTTCTGTCCTAATGTAATCCCGGAATACATTAAAAAACTTAAGACAAAAACAATCACTCTATCCATTGTATCTTTTGGTTTAATGTTAAGGTGTGATGATGAATACTAAAAGTGAAAACTGCAAATCCACTTTGCTAAGATTTAGTAATTCAGAGAGTTTTTAAGCTTGCTATTCATTAAGAATCCACACTCAATACCTTTATCTCTACTCGTTGATTCCTTCGCCTGCCTTCCGCATACTTATCACTAGCTACAGGTTCACGTTTTCCGTAACCTTTATAATTTACTTGCTCTCTAGGTATACCTTCTTCATATAGAAATTGCGCAACATTTTTTGCTCTTGCTTCACTTAAAGAATCACAGAATGCATGAGGTGGTCGTCCATTTGTGTGTCCTCCAATTTCAATTTTGACCTCTGGATAATACTTTAAAAAGCCGGCTAATTCTTCTAAGGCAGGGATTGATTTTGGATTGACAACAATAGAATCAGCATCGAAATACAAGTTGTTGATCTTAATAACCTGCCCTTCTTTCAGCGTCTTTTTATTTAACTCTTTATTGATAACTACCTTTGGTTCTTCTTTCTCTTTTACCACTGGAGGCGCATAAGTAACTACTTCTTCAACTTCCTTTTGTACGGGATTTTCCACTGGCTTCTCTTCAGGCTCTTCTTTTACGGGATTTTCTTTTACTATAGGTACTTCTGCTATGATTTCTTCTACCTCTTCGTCAGGACAAGGGATAAGTTGAATAGCAGATGCATTATCTAATAACAAATTCCCATTGTAAGGAATTAATATTGGCGTTTTATAGAAAGCCATTAATGTGATATACCTATGAGATTGCTTAAGCTTAAATTCAAATTCGTAAGTTGCCCAATCTGTATTCTTTACAGGGGTTGATTCTGCTAAAAGTTCTCTTTTCCCACATGGAGTTGATCCGCCATAAATGCGTAAAACAGTAGGAGTAATATATTTTTTTGAATCTGAATTATCACCTCTTGGATTATACGGACTTAGGTAATCAAGAGAACGGGATAGATCGATGCTAAATGAATAACATTTTCCACCTTGTATTTGATTTCTTAATCGTTGACTAACAGCCTCATATGTTTCATTGTCTCTAACGACAAACCCAAGAAAAGTAAATCCTTCTGATGATGTTTTTCGCACTCCGAAAAATGGATCTATAAAAGTATTTTTAGGATCCATGCCAAGATGGATGTCAGGCGGTGTTTCTTTAGTAAAGTATATTCTTCCACAATCACTCCATCCTTGAATCCCAGATCCATCAGAAGTTCCTGCATGCGGAATACCTTCAAAAGATGGATTAACTAATTCTATAGTCTTTTGCCCTTCGGCAACTCCGAAACTAAGTAAAAAGCTAAGTAATAAAGTAAATATTCTACCCATTATGCGGCTATGGTTTTAACAAATGTACTAATTCTTAAACATCCAATAGTTGAAAAATGGTTTAAAAACCAATGCTTAATTTTATAAATCAACTATCGAACGTAACGAATACGGTATATTACTGCGATAATATTGAATTTTAAGACATTATTAACTGCCTTATAGATAAAACGATGATTGTTTTAGATAAATTTTGGGCTCGAGCCCAAAAAATAAAAAATTCTTGTCTTAAGCAATTGCCTTAAATCGAAGCATTACCTGGAGTTCTTGGGAAAGGAATTACATCACGGATATTTGCCATACCAGTAATAAATAACACCAATCTTTCAAAACCTAAGCCATAGCCCGAATGCGGACATGTTCCATATCTTCTTGTATCTAAGAACCATTCCATCTCTTCCTTAGGAACATCCATTTCTTCCATCCTCTGCTCTAACTTATCAAGTCGCTCCTCTCTTTGAGAACCTCCTACGATTTCGCCTATTCCTGGGAATAAAATATCCATAGCTGCAACAGTCTTCCCATCATCATTCTGCCTCATATAAAAAGACTTGATGTCTTTAGGATAATCTATCAGAATAACAGGTTTCTTGAAATGTTTCTCTACGAGATAACGCTCATGCTCGCTTTGTAAATCTACCCCCCAATCTTCTATCACAAACTGGAATTTCTTCTTTTTATTAGGCTTAGAATTCATAAGAATTTTAATCGCCTCAGAATAAGTTACTCTTTCGAAATCATTCTCTATACAGAATTGTAACTTCTCTATCAAAGCAGGTGCACGTTGTGCTTGAGGCTTTGATTTTTCCTCGTTTTCTAATCTCTTGTGTAAGAATTCTATATCATCCATACAGTTGTCAAGACAATATCTGATTACATACTTTAACATGTCCTCAGCTAAGTCCATGTTGTCGTGAATATCATTGAAAGCAACTTCTGGTTCAATCATCCAAAATTCTGCTAAGTGTCTCGACGTGTTAGAGTTTTCAGCTCTGAATGTTGGTCCGAAAGTATAGACTTTTGACAAGGCTAAAGCTGCTAATTCCGCTTCTAATTGACCACTTACTGTGAGATTCGTTGACTTACTGAAAAAGTCTTGTTTGTAATCCACGTCCCCGTCTTCCGTTTTAGGAACATCCTTCATGTCTAGAGTTGTAACCTGAAACATTTCACCTGCTCCTTCAGCATCGCTTCCCGTAATAATAGGACTGTGAATGTAGAAAAATCCACGGTCATTAAAGAACTGGTGAATCGCAAATGAAACAGCATGTCTTAATCTAAAAACAGCACCAAAAGTATTCGTACGAAAACGCAAATGAGCGATTTCTCTCAAAAACTCTAAGCTGTGTTTTTTTGGTTGTAAAGGATATGTAGATGCATCAGAATCTCCTACTATTTCTATAGAATTAGCCTGAAGTTCCACCGCTTGACCAGCACCTTGGGATTCAATTAAAGTTCCTTTTGCAATAACGGCCGCACCTGTTTTTATTCGATTCAAAATACCTTCGTCTGTATTATCTCTATCGACAACAACTTGAATTGTTTTGATCGTTGTACCATCGCTTACGGCACAAAATTGGTTTCCTCTAAACGTACGAACCCAACCTTGAATCGTATATTCATCACCAACTTTTGGTTGCGCTAAAATCTCTTTAATTGTCATTTTATTGTTTTAATAGCCTAACTCTATGTCTTTCTAAAAGGCGCAAATATAAGTTTTTCTATTATTTAAATTGGTCGACTCATGGATAATCAATGCTTTGATTTATCTTCGCAGCCATGAATTATATTCAAGTTGAAAATGCTTCCATATCTTACGGCGAAAAAGTGCTTTTTCGAGACGTCAATTTATTAATAAATAAAGGCGATAGGATTGCTTTAGTTGCAAAAAATGGGAGTGGAAAATCAACTTTTCTTCGACTTATTGGTGGTGAAATTGCTCCAGAAGGCGAAGTCGCTAAAGTTAGTATTCGAAAAGATTTGAATATTGCATATCTTCGGCAAGAACCTGATTTTCGTCCTGAGATGTCTGTCATTGATACCATCATGGATAGTGATATTCCGGCAGTTCAAGCTGTTAAGAATTACGAAATAGCTGTTGCAAAAAATGATGCTGACCTTATCAATTCTTGTGTTACAAAAATTGAAGATCTCAAAGCTTGGGACATAGAAGCCAAGGTGAAAGAGATTTTGTTTCGACTAAAAATTGAAGATCTTCAGCAATCGATAGGAAGTTTATCTGGTGGTCAAAGAAGACGTGTCGCTTTAGCACAGATCTTAATTCAAAATCCAGATGTGCTTATTTTAGATGAGCCGACAAATCACCTGGATATAGAGATGATAGAATGGTTAGAGGAATATCTTTCTTCTCCAAGTCTTACTTTATTTATGGTTACTCACGACAGATATTTTTTGGAGCGAGTGTGTAATGTAATCGTAGAATTAGATGAAGGTAATTTCTATCACATAAGAGGAACTTACAGTGATTATTTAGAGAAGCGAGCTGAGCGAAAGGGTAATCAAGCGGTTCGGAACGAGAAGTTGAATAAGCTTTTCAAAAAAGAACTAGATTGGGTGCGTAGACAGCCAAAAGCTAGAGGAACAAAAGCGAAATCTAGAATAGAACAGTTCCAAAAAATCAAGGAAGAAAAGAATAGTTTCAAGCATGAATCTGTAATGAAATTCCACATTGTTCCAGAACGATTAGGAAGTAAAATTGCAGAGTTTCATAATGTATCGAAATCATTTGGGGATAAAAACTTAGTGCAAAATTTTTCATACAAGTTTAAGAAGAATGAGCGTGTAGGAATTGCAGGTGTAAATGGATCAGGTAAGTCAACTTTTATTAATTTATTGACAGGTGCTTTGCGTGCAGATGAAGGCAAAGTAATAATAGGCGAGACCGTAAGATTTGGCTATTATAATCAGGATGGACTTGATATTTCTGATGATAAGCGAGTCATCGATGTTGTTCGTGATATCGCGGAATATATTCCTTTGGAAAAAGGGCATAAATTATCAGCAGAACAATTACTGGAGCGCTTTTTATTTCCACGACCACAGCAGCAAGTATTCATTTCTCAGCTTAGTGGTGGAGAGAAAAGGCGTCTTTATTTGTTAACTATATTGATTACAAATCCTAATTTCCTGATTCTAGATGAGCCAACGAATGATTTGGATATTATAACATTGAATATATTAGAAGATTATCTGATGGAGTTTCCAGGTTGTTTGGTGATTATTACCCACGACAGATATTTCATGGATAAGTTGACTGATCATATCTTCATATTGGAGGGAGAAGGAAAAGTGAAAGATTTTAATGGTTCGTATTCCGAGTGGAAAACTAGGCAACAGCTCGAGCTGGAAGAATCTCGCAAAGCACCAGAAAACTTTGGGTCCCAACCCAAAGAGAAAAAACTTAAAAAAGCACCAGAGCAAATCATCAAAAACAATGTAAAACGCATTGAAAAAAAGCTGGCAGAAAAGGAAAAACTCAAGGCTAAATATTCGGACGAACTGAATGCAAATCTTGACAACTTGGAGTTAATCAATGAGCTCTCCGTGAAGATAGGCGATGTGGTCAAAGAGATTAATGCACTCGAAGAAGAGTGGGAAGAATGGGTAGAGCAATTATGATGCGCGAGATTGATATAGAAACTTGGAATCGGCGCGATCATTATCGATTTTACAGCGCTTTTGAGGAGTCATTTTTTGGGGTGAATGTACGTGTGGATGTGACGAGAATCATGAAAAATGAGCATTCTACTTTTCTACAATATCTTCATTATGCGGCGCAGGCAGTGAATAAAGTAGAGAATTTTCGACTGCGAATTCAGGGAGAAAAGGTGGTTTTATTCGATGAAATAAATGTGTCGTGTACTATTAAGAGAGAGGATCATACGTTTGATTTTAGTTATATAAAGTACAGTGAAGATTTTGATGATTTTAGGGCTTCCGCCCAAAAGGAAATTGATAGAATCCGTGGTTCAGAGGGTTTAGATCCGGGAGTTGCAGGTGCTGATGTGGTGCATTATTCTATACTGCCGTGGCTTGATTTTAGTTCTATGTCGCATGCTCGTTCATATAGTTTTCAGGACTCCTGTCCAAAGATTTCATTTGGGAAGATAAGCGAGGAGGATGGTCGGTTTTCCATGCCAGTTTCTATTCATGTTCATCATGGTCTGGTAGATGGTTATCATGTGGGGAAGTTTGTGGAGGTGTTTCAGGGGTTGTTGAATGGAGTCTAGGTTAAAATATATTGTTATTTATTGTTTGAATTTTTATCTTTAGGTTCATGAAAAATTTAACCTATAACTACTTATCATGGAAGATTCAGGAAAAACACATAATACATCAAATAATTCCGAACAAAAATCAGAAAAATATTCACCTAAGAAAATTATTATAATATGCTCTCTATTAATGGTAGTTTGTGCATTTCAGTCTTTTGTAGGTTTTGCAGTGGGAGGTAAAATTAAAGGAATTGCATTTGCTGGTCTATTTGTATTTTTTTTGATTTATTTATTGAATACTATACGAAAGAAATAATGGAAAACAACTTAGAAACACATAATTATAATTACACTTTAAATAGGTTTGAACCAAGAAGTAAAGAGTGCTTATTTTGTGATAATAAGGCTTTAAATGAAGAGATGGAGGATAATCTTTTCACCCCTGTATATTGTATTCAAGATAAGACTAATTTACTTGTATACAGAAATGTGAAATTTAAAATGGTTCACATAGGCGTTCCTCGCTGCAAAAAATGTAAGAAGAAACATAATTTAATAAATTCAATTGCAAATATCTTCATGTTTGCATCAGTTCCGTTATTGCTGTTTTTAGTTTTATTACTTTGTTTTAAGTTTGAAATTTCTGTTTTAGTTATGATGATTGCATTCTTTATAGGTGTATTCACTTATTTTTTAATAATCTTTAAGATTGAAAAATTTATCCATTCTCTATTTAAAATAAGAGAACCAGATAAAGTAGCATTAGAATACTCATTAGTTGATTATTTTTTAAATAATGGATGGACTTTTATCAGACCAACTGCTTAGTCTTTAATATACCTTTTACTTCCACTTAATATTACATCCCATAGAAGGATATTGTGTTTCTAATGTTTTACCATTAACGGTAGCAGTTATTGCTGCTCTTAAATCATCACCGGTTACAGGGATGTCGTTACCTGGTCTTGACTCATCCATTCTTCCTCTATAAACTAATTTGTCTTGACTATCAAAGATGTAAAAATCAGGAGTGCAAGCGGCATCATAAGCTTTAGCGACTTCTTGGGTTTCATCATATAGGTATGGGAAATCAAATCCATATTCCTTAGCAAGAGAAGCCATTTTATCAGGACTATCCGCTGGATAATTCAAGACATCATTACTACTAATAGCGACTACACCTATTCCATTTTCTTTTGCTTCATTACAAAGGCTTAGCATTTCGTCAATCACATGAATAACGAAAGGACAATGATTACACATGAATATAATGAGTGTTCCATTTTCACCACGCACATCATCAAGAGTTACTTGCTTTTCATCTGTCACATTAGGTAAAGTGAAAGAAGGAGCAGAGGTGTTAAGTTCGAGCATATTGGAAAGTGTACGTGCCATTTGTTTTTTAGATGTAAAGTTAAGAGAAAAGAGTTTGAAAAAGTTAAAAATTTATTTTTTTAAAAGATAAACTGTAATTTTATAGAACAATATAATACCTAACATGAATGCTTATTTAAACACATTATTCATATTTATTTTCTTTTTCTATTTTGATGTAGGTTGGGCAAATTCAATTCCTGGTGACGGTTGCAACAATCCTATTGAGTTAACTATAAACGATTATTCTGGTGTTGATTCCATTTTCAAAATTGATTTTGATACCTTAAATACAAGTGGAGATTTTATTTATTGTGATGCTATTCAATTAAGTGATATATGGTTTACTTTTCACCCAACAGATAGTAAATTGATATTTATTTCGTCTAAAACTAGCTATGCTGCGGGAGAATTATATAAAGGCGAAAGTTGTGGAGAAAAGGAGTTTGTTTCTTGTCTTGAAGGGAGAATTGAATTATTAGATAATTTAATAGTAGGTGAAAAATATTATTTGAGAATCATACATCCTCAGCCTGTAGAGGCTCATTTTAGATTAAGAGAGTTTCCATCTGGAGAATTTGAAACAGATTGTCAAAGTGCTTTTGAGCTTGAAGTAGATTCATTATATTTTCAAGATTTTGGAGGTACAATTAATAGTGATCCATTTGAAGGAAGCGAAGATTGCGAAATTAATCAGGAAATTGAAACTGACATTTGGTATAAATTTACAACGGAAACACCTTTTTATAGAGTTATATTCAAGTCAGATCAACAAAGTATTTATTTTAAGAGGTATCAATTCCAATTATATGAGAATAATTGTGATTCTTTAAATATGATTTATTGCACAAATAGTAACACTAATTTAAATTTTGCAATACCACTTGAGATAAATGAGGAATATTACTTTCGAGTTTCAACATTGATCGAAGAAACTTTATTTCCGAATACATTTTCGATTGAATTAGAAAAAACGGTTGGAAAAAACAATGATTTTTGTGTTAATGCGCAAAAAGTTTCTGTGGATTATTTAGAATATAAATGCACAAATGTTTCTAATCATAATTCCTCTTTGGATCAATCAGTAGAAATTCCTGAATGCTGGCCTGATGATGTTAAAAATGATTCTTGGTATGTGTATGAAGCTAAACAAACAAACCTAAAAATTCTAGTTGAAGGAGATGTTATTGTTGCTTTATATGAAGGTGAATGTGATGAGCCTAATTTATTAGCTTGCGGAGATTCTATTGTATTGGATTCTGTTGTTGAAGGGAATGAATATCTAATTAGGACAAATGGATGGGGAAAAATTTGTATTGGACCAAATGTAACGAATAATTTTTGTAGTGATGCAATCGAAGTAATTCCAGGCGAAGGAACTAATTTTAGTCATGATTTCGCTTTTTTTGATACCTATTCAACTGAAAATAGTTGTGATAATGAAAATGATGTATGGTATAAGTTTATAGCAACTTCAACATCTATATGGATGCGATCTACCAACAATTTTTCTTTATTTAGAAATGATTGTGATGATATGGAATTATTGCATTGTTATGAACCAGATAGTCCTCATCAAAATATTGTAATTGACAGTTTGATAATCGGTGAAGAATATCATCTTTCGTTTTATTTAGATGAACAACATGGTTATTTCAAGCTTAATTCAATTTCAGAAAATGATGATATTTCTAAAAGAACGCAATTGTTTTTAGATTCTTGTTTCATCGATACAGCAAAATTCATTCAATATGATTCTACCGAATATAACGAAAATGGAGATCAATTTGGGCATGGTTTGTGGTATGAATTTATACCTGATTCTACTGGAATTTATACATTAAGTTTTGGAATAGACCCTGATTTATACGTTTCAATTTTCACTAAAGAGATTAATGGTCAATATAATTTATTAAGTACAATTGAATTAGATTGTTATTTTGATTCAATTCAAAACAGAAATTTCCTATTTCAAGGTGATAGGACGTATTTTTTAAAAGTTTCTTATGTTCATGAGGATGTTGAAATTTGTATTTCAGAATTTGATTCACTTGATTATTTTGATTATAAAAATCCTAAAGAAATAAAACAGGATTCAGTAGATAATTGTGGTATTATAAGGTACAAAAATTTTGTGTATGATATATGGGAAAAAGAACTTCCTGCTTGTATTGAGAAGACAAAAGTACCTAGTACATGGTTTTATTTTAAACCAAAAGATAAAGTATTGTCGCTTACACCTAGTTACACTGGCATCTTTGATTATCAGGTGTTTGAACTAGATAGTATAGGATCAACTAATTTAGATTGTCCTGTTGCTAATGGATATTTAACAGAATTTATTGACATAATTAATGGTGTTGCAATAAGTGATTTGGATTTAGAGAAAATCTATTTAATAAGATTTTTTGAATCCGATTTAAGATTAAGCTCTTGTAACAGAGCATTAAATTTTTGCTTAGATTTTGTGCAATTTAATTCAAATGATTCTTTTATAGATGCAGAAGAAATTGAAGTTCAACCTCTTTTTGGTTGCATGGAACAAGAGTTCTCTTATTTTAAAGCGATCAATTCTCCATCAAATGCAGAATTGTTCAACGAAATATGCGATACTTCAACATTAGAATCAAGTGACGTATGGTATTCATTTGAAGCTACGGATACTATTTTGGGTTTTAATTTTAGGCCATTACCGAATTACACAAACTATGAACTTTATAGAATGATTGATGAAAAACTTATTTGCATTTCTTCAGAATCTATAGAATTTGATCTTATATCAACCAACTTACAAAACTCAGGTATTTCTATAGGAAATTTATATAAGAATTCAACTGTTTTTAAGAATCTTCAGATAGGTGAGAAATATTATTTAAGATTCCCTGAGAAATTTGATACGTTTTATGGAGAATTTCAATTTTGTATTTATGAAATACCAAGCCCACCTATAAATGATCACAGGGAAACTGCAGTTGAATTATTCCCAAGTAACAATTTAACGGAGTGTACATCATCAGGAAAGTATCTTTTAAATATGAGTGATAATAGTGTTTGGTTTAAATTTATAGCTCAGGATTCAGCACATCAATTAGTAATTAAAGGTAATGTACCTTTAGATGGAACAATTTATCATTTTGATGATATCGATAGCATGGCTTATGATTCTGTCAATTATAGTTTTATAGATTTATCATTGGAATTTCCACCTTCACCGTGGAAAGAAAATGCTGGCTTTTTGACAATAGATTCAATTGCAATGACTTTTTTAAATTTTGATAAACTGGTAATTGGCGAAGAATATCTAATCAAACTTGGATTTAATTTGACTGAAAGTGATTTTTTTAGTCAATTAATACTTATTAATGAGGATAGATTATTATTTGAATATGAAGTTTGTCTTAAAACAAAACCACCTCCCCCAGAAAACAATAGTCATAAAACACCTAATTCTTTAGATATTTCAGAGGATTTTTCTTCTTTAGTTCATGGAACAGCTACTTCGTCACCGATAGATGAAGCTTATAATTATAATTGTTTTTACCCAAGTAACTTTCTAACTGATTATGTGTATTCTGATGCATGGTTTTCTTTCAAAGCTAATCAAAACTCACATACACTATACCTTGAAAATTTTGCAGTTTTTGAATCTCTTACTGAAATTTTATCTGATAAATTAGATGAGAATTGGCATACTATTAATAATCTTGATTTACATATTACTGTTTATAAAGAAGGTGTTGATTCTATTTTTACAGAAATTACATGTAATAAAGTAGATTCAATATTTGCTTTAAATGATTTAGAGATTGATTCAAATTATTATGTTAGAGCATATTACAACTGCGTAAATTACCTCACAGACCTAGACTTTGGAATTGCCGTTTCAAACCTAACGGACCAAGATGAAGATGGTTTCTTGTCAGATGTAGATTGTGATGATGAAGATTCGCAAGTTTATCCAGGGGCTGAAGAAGTTTGCGATTTATTGGATAATAATTGTAATGGAGAAGTTGATGAAGGGGTAATCAAATTTACTTTTTATAACGATCTTGATAATGACGGATTTGGGAATACAAATGATAGTATTTTGAGTTGTTTTCTACCTGATGGATATGTAGAAAATTCACTTGATTGCGATGACGAAAACCCTAATATGCATCCTGAGATTCAGGAAATATGTGATTCTCTTGATAATGATTGTAACGGTTTGATAGATGATGGACTTCAAATGAATCTTTATTACTTAGATTCAGATAATGATGGATATGGCGATGAAAATATGAGTGTTAATAACTGTAGTCAACCTGAGGGTTATGTTGATAATGATTTGGATTGTGATGATAGTAACCCTGAAATACATCCTTTATCAGATGAACTCTGCGATTTTACTGATAACAATTGTGATGGTAATATTGATGAAGGTTTTGAATTGTTTGAATTTTATCTTGATCAAGATGATGATGGGTTTGGGAATATAGATAGCGTTTTATTATCTTGTAAGGCTCCAGATGGATATATTGATAATTACGGAGATTGTGACGATACCAATCCTAACATCAATCCATTAGCAGATGAGATATATGACAATGATGTTGATGAAAATTGTGATGGATCTATAACTTCTGTAGAACATATTTACTTTAGAGAAATAGGTTTAGATATTTTTCCTAACCCTACCTCAGGAGAAGTTAATATAAGCATGAATAGACAGTTAACTTATAAGGTTAAACTCCTTGGAATAGATGGGAAATTGATAAAATCATATCTAAATATTACAAAGTTTGATATTACTGATTTGGATTCAGGTGTATACATTATGATTGTAGAATTTGAAAACGCAAATTATATAAAACGTCTAATCAAAATTTAGAATTCCGTTCCATAAGAAAATCAATGACAAGTAAATCCATAGTATAGTAAATATGATGTGAACCACCGTTTCAAATCTTTTCCCTCTCCATACTTCACCGGAGTAACCTACAAATTGAGTTATCAGACGTAAACACCAGAAAAATCCTATACCTAAGCTTATAGTTCTTCCAAAATCTGTGTGAACTAAATCATGAGTAGAATGCAAACATAGAACGCCTATAAGAAACACCACCACAGCAATAAAGAATGTATGAACTTTCATCAGCTCTTGATTAATCAGACTCAGACGACTAAGTTCCTCTTTCCAGTTAAAATATTTTGGGAAAACAACATGTATTAGTGATAGAGCAATTAGTATTACTCCTATAATTTTAAGATGAAAATATATTGTTTCACTCATATTATGGAATGCATTCAAAAATAGACATAAAAGGAGTGAATTTTGTTTCATTTATTTTTTGAAAACCAGCTGTATTATAAGCTTTTTTCCAAGTATTTTTAGAGAAAAAATGAAAGTATCCTATACTGAAAGCAAGAAAATTTGGGAAGTCCCTTAAATGCTCCACCATTATTATTTTGCCATCTGTTGCGCAAACTCTCTTGCATTCTTTTAAAAAAGCTACCTTTTCTTCAAAATCTCTAATTTCATGAGCTGTTGATAATAAGAATACATATTTCATGGAATTATCATCTAAAGGAATAGAATGTGTTTTTATCTGTCTTGTATTAGGATAGGTTAAGCTAACTTTTCTTGCTCTGATAATCGCCTGTTCTGTATGAAGTTCATCATCATAAAAGTCAAATACTGAAAGCTCAAAATTTTCATATTTGTTTTTTATCAAATAACTCGTTTCATCAAAACCAGCATTAATATTAGCCACATTTGTGGTTTGAGAATCCTTATGTATAATTTTATCTAGCCAATTAAGCGAATAGTAATTTGAAAAATCATAGACATATGCTGAAACGATCAATGGCATTAGAAGACCATAAGCAAATCCTAGTATTAATAATATTAGAATGATAGAAGGAAGTTTAAGCCAAAAACAAATTGCTAATAAACCTGCTAAAACAGCTATGCCATAATAATAGAAATGTCTATTAAAATTTAGAATATTTAGTACTCCTTGGAAAGGTCTTCGTTTTATGTCCATTTGTCTAGTTTTCCTTTTTTCCAGTAATAAGGTATGTCTGTAATTTCAAAACAATTAGCAAGCTGAATTCCCTCTAAATTAAGATTGTTTAGAAATTCGAAATCGTAGTCGGGAATAGATACAGGTTTAGGCTTCCAATTTGATCTTACACCTTCTATTATTAAAACGGATTTGTCTGATTCATTATAGGTAAAAGTAAAAGGCAAAGGGCCAGCAAAACGCCGTGCTTCTTTCCATGTATTAAAGGGAGAATTTTCAGGTAATTCTGCATCCTCAATATTATGATTAACTGTAAATTCGAAATTAGATTTTTTTGATCTAAAAGTTAATTGCTTTGAAGTTTCTTCTAAAGAAATATCAGTTGTGGTGTAGTTATAATGCGTAAATAAATTCCCAAAGAATTGCATTTTCTTCTTGTTGGTTTCTGATTTTATAATATATAAACCACGTAATCTCTTACCATAAGAGGTATGATATTTCACGAAGATTCTATAGCCAATTAAAAAAAAGTCATTTCCAAATATGCGTGGTAAACCCTTTGGACGTAAGTCCTTGGTTTGTACTAATGCTATTGCTATGAATGCCCATTTATCTTGGAATGTGTCGAGTTCAAGGCAGGGAGGAAGAAATGACTTAAGCTGTTCTTTAGGGACTGCAAAAGTCAAGACAGTAGATCTTTCAAAGAAAGTTTCCACTGAAAATGGATGATTTTTAAGCTTTTTCATATTGTGGCTTTTTTGATTTTCTGCGAAGAAAAAATTCATTAAAAGCTATCAATAATATAAATAGAAAAGCGAAGAAAGAGTTTAATTTTCCCCATAATAAAAGTTCTGGGACAAGAATGTGTTCAAGTAAATTCATACTTGCAATGATTGTTATTTGAGTAATTGCATTGAATTTTGGTTTGAAGCTAGAAAGTACCCAAATAGCCATGATGATTTCTGACGAACCTATAAGTAAGGCAAGAAGTCTAGCATGTGAATGACCAAGAATTTCGCCTATTATTTCTTGATGCCGTGGAACGAGACTAAGGACTTTGCAGATTAAGCCATTGATAAGCCAAACAAGGGAAATGAAATAGGTGATGATTATATAAAGTTTATATCTAATCACTTTAAAGTTTTAAGTTGGTTTGTATTATAAAAGCATTTTGGTCACTATTACAATAACTATATATCTCTATCTTTCCTGTGACTCAAATGTGCTAACTCCTTTTACATATTTATCCACCACATTAATTTCTAATGCAGTTTCAGATCCTTTGAATCCTTGAATCATTTCATTTTTCAATTCTGTATTAGCAGTTGTCATGTATTGTATTGCTAGAGGTTGATAAGACCAATGCCATTTTTCTTCTTCATATCCATGTGGTCTCGCTTCTCCTTTTTCTGTATATGGACGAAAGAAGCCATAAGTAGGCGCATTTTGCACCAACCAATCATAGACTTTTAATCCAGTGCCAGATTCGAAATAACTGTTGTCAAAAGAATTAAAATCAAGATCACTTCCCCAGTGATGTCTACTTGTGCCTGGCATGGAAGAATAATGCAAAATCTCTAATGCTCTTTCTTTATGATTCGATATAGTTTTGCTTAAATCTTGACCCGAAACCTTGGTTTGACCTGTCCATTTTCTTTCCCAAATGCCCTTCTGATAATCGAAATTCCTTGTCGCAGAACGAATGACTAAATCAACGCCTTCTCTTTGGGCATGAGCCCACATATCCTGAAAGGCTTTATACGTATCCTTATGGATATACATTCCCTCGCGATCTGCATGCTTCTTGTCAACCAAAGTAAAATTATCATCTTGGGAGGGTTCGAATTGACCCATAACTTTATGAATTTCCATATGCAGGACTTCTTTAGCTTGAGTAGTTGGTGTTTCTTTCTGTAAAATTTGAGACTCTACCTTAGTTTCGCTTTTACAAGAGAAAAGTAGGATAATACAGCATGCTAAAAGATTTAGCTTCATACGAGTTCTTCCACTTCAGGTTTTACAGAAAACAAGCCTTTGTCTTTGATTAACTCTACAAGTTTCGCAGGTATCATTTTTTCCCAACCATCTTTCCCTTCTTTAATCATCTTGAGCACTTTCCATGGGAAAATATGGAGTAAATCTTCATTGTAGTTTTTGATAGGAACAATCTGATGACTATCCAAAAGATGTTGATATAAAAACTTTATTCCTGCTGGAACTGGAAGATTACCTGCATGAAGCAATCCGTCTTCAGACTCATGCTTGGCTGGATACACGTAGATCTTAATATTTCTAGTAAATAGCTCTCCGAATGCCACCAATAATCTACCATCACTGTTATTGTAGAATTTTTCATTGATGATTTCTAATAGCTCATGAGAACCTATTACCAAACCAAGACGCTTGATTTTATAATCATTTAGGTAGTTGATAAGCATCTGGTGATTCGAACAATTAGAAAAGATAACTCTATGTCCGAGGCCACATAATAATTCTGTTCTATCAAGAAAATCTTGCTCATCAATTTTGCCTTGTTTTAGAAGACTATCCAAAGTGAGCTCTGTTAGAACTAAAGATTTCTCTTCGTTCACCTCAGGCTCTTCCATAAATTGATTAAATCCGCTTTTTATTACATCATTTGTAACTAATGTTGGTGGTCGGAAATTTCCTCTTATCACCATTACGGATTTTTTGTACATGAACTCTGAGGCATGCTGAGATTTCTTCTCTTCATCGAAGATAGCCACATCCGTCAGACCATGTTTTACAAGATATAAAGAAGTTATTCTGTCATCTACATCTTGGAATTCAGGGCCAGAAAGTCGCATCATATCGATACTAATTCTACCTTCTATTCCGTCTTGAAGAGATCTAACAAATTTTTCTATATCTTGATTATAATGATAACATGCATACAACATATTTACCCCTAAAACTCCTATAGCTTCTTGCTGAAGTCTATTGTCATTATCATGCATTTTTACATGTAAGATTAAGTCATTAGGTTCAGAACAAGGTTTTAGTTGAAATCGAATTCCTAACCAACCGTTTCCTTTGATTGTTTTATGATAGTTGATAGCTGCGACGGAATCTGCAAAAACAAAAAATGTAGTGTCTAAGCTACACGTTGTCAATCTTTCATCGAGTAGATTATACTCGTGGTCTAGCATGGTATAAACTCTACTTTCGCACACATATCTACCTGATTTTTCAGGACCATAAATCTGGTCACTGTAAATTTTGTCATAAGCAGACATGGTTTTAGCGATAGTGCCAGCTGCAGCACCTGCTTGAAAGAAGTTTCTTGCTACTTCTTGACCAGCGCCAATCTCTGCAAATGTTCCATAAATACCTTTATTTAGGTTTATTTCCAGGGCTTTTTGCTCGGTTTTTACTATCTGATCGCCTATCATAATTATTGTCTATATTATTGTAACGTATGAAGAACTAAAATAATTGATAATAGAGATTATTTAAAGGCGTTAAGTCCAGTAACATCCATTCCTGTAATTAGTAAATGTATGTCGTGAGTTCCCTCATAAGTAAGTACAGTCTCTAGATTCATCATATGACGCATAATAGGATATTCATTAGTGATTCCCATTCCTCCATGAATTTGTCTTGCTTCTCTTGCTATTTCTAATGCCATATTCACATTATTCCTTTTAGCCATTGAGATTTGAGCAGGTGAAGCTTTACCTTCATTTGCCATTGATCCTAATCTCCAAGCTAGAAGTTGGGCTTTTGTAATTTCTGTAATCATCTCTGCTAATTTCTTCTGAGTCAATTGAAAACCTGCAATTGGTTTTCCAAATTGTTCTCTTTGGAGACTATATCTTAAAGCAGAATCATAGCAATCCATTGCAGCTCCGATTGCTCCCCACGCGATTCCATAACGTGCTTTTGATAAGCAAGAAAGTGGTCCTTTCAATCCCACAACCCCTGGTAGAATATTTTCTTTTGGAACACGAACATCCTCGAAAACTAGTTCACCTGTAATAGAAGCACGTAAAGACCATTTGCCATGAATTTCAGGCGCTGAAAAGCCCTTCATTCCTTTTTCAACGATCACACCTTGGATTTTACCTTCTGGGTTTTTTGCCCATACCACAGCAACATCTGCCACTGGAGAATTTGTTATCCACATTTTCGCACCGTTCAAAATCACATGGTCGCCATCATCTACGAAATTAGTAATCATGCTTCCTGGATCCGATCCATGATCTGGTTCTGTTAATCCGAAACATCCTATAAATTCACCTGAACCAAGTTTAGGTAAGTATTTCATTCTTTGTTCTTCTGAACCGAATCTGTAAATAGGATACATTACTAAAGAGCCTTGAACTGATGCCATAGATCGAACACCTGAATCTCCTCTTTCTAGTTCTTGCATGATAATTCCATAAGCGATCTCATCCATTCCACCTCCACCATATTTTTCTGGTAAAGAAGGTCCGAAAGCTCCTATATCGGCTAGGCCTTTAAATAAATGATAAGGACATTCTGCTCGGTTAGAATATTCCTCTATAATAGGAGAAACTTCTTGTTTTACCCACTCTCTTACTGCGGCTCTTGCTAGTAAATGATCTTCGGTTAATAATTCGTCAACATTATAATAATCATGTCCTTCGAATAGATCAGTCTTTTGTGATTTTGTGATTTCTCCATTATTAGTTGCCATAACATTCGTTTAATTGTCCATGCAAATTTATCTTTTATAAACATTATTAATAGCTAATTCTCAGATAAAGTTGTTTTATAATATGATAATATGACTTTTTGAAAGATGATTTATATTTTTCTTGGGCTTTAAGCCCAAAGTTTAATCAGAAAAGATCTCTGTCCAAAATAGTCAATGATTTCTGAATTTTGGATTATTCTGAATATTATTTAAGTTTGCGATTCTTATCTAACACCATGAAGTTAAAAAGATTTTATATCAATTCCTGCATTTTCTATAAGCTTGTATTATTCAAGCAATTCATTTCTTAATTTTAAATTTTAATTACTATGTACACACAAAAAGTGAGTAAATTTTTTCTTTTAATTTTTCTATTTTCTGCTTCATTATTAATGACATCATGTGGTGAAGATCTCTGTGATGATGTTACATTTGACGCAACAGGAGCAGAATTGACATTTAATGGTGAGTCATTAAGGATGACTGAAGGCTCTTCATTTTCTACATTTATAGGAATAAGTAGAGTCTTTGGAATTAATTTTATTTCAGATGATTGCGCATTAGTTTATAATGTTGCACTTTCTCTTATAGGGACTAATGAAAATACCTATGATTTAAGTGACCTTATGACTACAGGAGCTTCTGCAATTACCTATGTTCAGACGGATCCTGTTTCTACCGATTCTCAACTTTTTAAAAGTGGAACTTTGGTTATAGAAGATATGGGTGATGGAGTATGGTCAATTGACATAGATGCAATTGATGAGGCAGATAATGAAGTAAGTCTTCAGGTTGTTTATGATTTTGAATAATATATAAAACGAATAATTATGAAAATTAAATACCTGTTTTTAATATTTTTTGTCATACTCCTGAATATCTCATGTGACGAATTTGAATGTGATAATTTTGAAGTACTTGATGGAAATGTGACAATGAATGGGGAAAAAATGTACCCTATTCAAGGTACAATATTAGCGACTATTAGTGCTTTGGGTATTAATTCTGCAAGTTGGAGTGTATTTGCTGTTGAAGAAAACTGTGAGTTTGCAAATCAATTTTTAGTTTCAATTGGAAATTTAGCTTCCGCAGATCCGGTAGGAGAATTTGATTTTGCGAATTCTGCAGACGTAGGAGGTCAAGTCACTTTAGATTTTGATTCAGACAATATGAACGGAACAACATTACAAATAAATGAAGGTAGTCTAGAGGTGGTAGATTTAGGTGGTGGCGTTTTCAGCTTAGATGTTGATGCTGTTTTATCTAATGGAGATCCATTTACTCTTACCACTGAATTTAAATTCCAGTAATGTCATAGATACATAAATTGATAGTTTACCATTATTAATAAAAAAGAAAGCCTTAATTTGATTTTTCAAATTAAGGCTTTTTATTTACGATTAGTTTAATTCATACTAACCTATAATTGGTATTAATGATTAATCTATCATTGTTACTTTTAACATATTTGTTTTACCTCTGTCTTGGAGTGGCATAGTACCTGTATTAACTATAAAATCACCTTTTTTAACACGCTTTCTCATTTTTAAGATTTCTATTACGTCAGTTACAGTATCATCTGTTGTAGTAAACTTATTGTAATAATAACAACGAACTCCCCATACCAGATTTAATGTTGAAAGGATCAAGCGTTTTTCAGAGAAAATGTAGATTTTACAATTTGGACGATAACTTGAAAGACGGAAAGCGGTATAACCAGAAATGGTCATTCCTATTAATGCTTTAGCACCTATATCGTTGGCAGTTTTTGCTGCATTAAAACAGATTACGTCACTTGTAAATGATCTAGAACTTTTTTCAGGTTTAGGTCGCTTAGCGTGAAGTTCGTAATTTTTCTCTGCTTCAAGAATAATTTTATTCATGGCTTGTACTACCTGAATTGGATATTTTCCAGTGGCAGTTTCACCACTTAGCATTACCGCATCTGTACCATCTAATACTGCATTTGCAACATCGGTAATTTCAGCTCTTGTTGGACTCGGATTATTAATCATAGAATCCATCATCTGAGTTGCTACGATAACAGGCTTAGACTTTTGAATACATTTTTTAACGATGGATTTTTGGATGTTAGGGAGTTTCTCCATAGGAACTTCCACTCCTAGATCTCCTCTCGCAATCATGATTCCATTGCTATGTTTGATTATTTTGTCAATATTCATAACCGCCTCTGGTTTTTCAATTTTAGCAATGATTTTCATCAAGCTATTATTTTTATCCAGGATATTTCTAAGCTCTATAACGTCTTCAGCTGATCGTACGAACGAAAGTGCAATCCAGTTAACAGGTTGCGTTAAAACATACTCAAGATCTTTCAAATCTTTTTTCGTTAAGCAAGGAAGACTTACTTCTGTATCAGGAAGATTAACGCCTTTATTTGATTTTAATGTACCTGAATAAAGAGTTTTTAGTTTTACTGTGGAAATTTTATCCGTACTTAATACCTCAAACTGTAAAGTTCCATCATCAACTAATATTACTTCTCCTTGATTAACATCTTTAGGAAAATCTTCATAAGACATGTAAATTTTTTCTTTTGTACCTACACATTTTTGATTCACAAAAGTTAAAACATCGCCTTCTTCTATATCTATGCCTCCATTTTCCATCTCACCAATACGAATTTTAGGACCTTGAAGATCAGCTAGGATACCTGTATGAACTTTTAATTCCTTATTAAGTTCGAGAACAGTTTTTATGATTTCTCCTTTTTGCTCATGGTTTCCATGAGAGAAATTCAATCGAAAAACATCTACGCCTGCTAAGATTAATTGCTTAAGAATTTCTCTATCGCTTGAAGCTGGTCCTACAGTTGCTACGATTTTAGTATTTTGTTTATCATTTAACTTCATAAACGTTTTATTAGTGTCAGAAAAAATTGACAGTGAATTGTGAATTTTATATTCTGTAAAAATAGAATCTTTTTGTTAATGGTAGGTTAACTGTTAAATTTTCGAATAAATAAAAGCATAAAATATTGATGTAAAATGGAATTTATGCATACTTTTTTTAAATTAATGTCCCATGTATATTGGAATTTTAATAGTTTTTATTGAAAAAATCAGTATTCCGAGAACTAATTTATAATGTTTTACGATTGATAGTTTTGGGAAGTCAAAAGATTAATTTGCTTTAAAACTTTGATTTCCCTTGCTTAATGACGTATTTTGCAGAAATTTTTTAAACAGAATCAATAAAAACTATTATCATGTCTGATATAGCAGAAAAAGTAAAAAAAATTATCGTTGATAAACTAGGTGTAGGAGAAGACGAAGTAACAGCTGAAGCTAGCTTCACTAATGACCTTGGTGCAGATTCACTTGATACAGTGGAATTAATCATGGAATTCGAAAAAGAATTCAATGTTTCTATTCCTGATGATCAAGCTGAAAACATCCAAACTGTTGGTCAAGCAATAGAATATCTAGAAGCGCAGAGTTAATAACTTTTACGTACAAATTAAACATTGCCCATCGCATTGCGATGGGCTTTTGTGTCTTATATACTAAATGGATAAATTACATCTTTATATCGAAAGTTTGATTTTCGCCTCTGAAGAGCCGATTACTACAGCCGATATTAAAGCAACGCTTAAGGATGTATTAGAGGTTAGTTATAAAGACAAACAGATAGAAGAACATATTCTTGAACTTGTAAAGAAATACAAATCTGAAGAATATTCTATGGAAATTGTAGCAATAAATGAAGGCTACCAATTCATGTCGAAAGGCGCATACCACGAAGTCATATCAAGTTTACTTAGATTATTATCTAACAAAAGATTATCAAAAGCGGCACTAGAGACCTTATCTATAATTGCCTATAAACAACCTGTTTCTAAAACAGAAATGGAAAGTATAAGAGGAGTAAATTGCGATTATACAGTACAGAAATTATTAGAAAAGGAATTAGTTGAAATAGTAGGACGAGCAGAAGGTCCTGGACGACCTCTATTATATGGAACGAGTCCTAAATTCATGAACTATTTTGGTATAAAAAGTATTAAAGATTTACCTAAGTTAAAAGAAGTAGAAGGTGAGCAGGCAGAGGAAAGCATAGGTAGAGAAGCTTCAACAGAGGAATATACTGCTGTATTTAATATAGAGAATAAAAAAGATAATAATGGCTGAATTAATCAATAGAGTTGCAAATAGTGGTCTGATCACTTTGAATCTAGAACATGATTTTCCTATAGACGAAATTGATGTGTTTGATGTTAAAGATTATCTTTTTCATGGATTAATTTTAAAAGAAAAAGATTTTAGGATTGCATTAAAAGAATACGATTGGGAACAACATAATCAACACCATTTATGTGTGATTTGTAGTGCTGATGCTATTATACCTCAATGGGCATACATGCTGATAGCTGCAAAAGCTACTCCTGTAGTTTCATCAATCTATTATGGAAGTAAAGATTCCTTTTTAACTTCTTATTACAAAACAATAATTGATAATAGAGATTACTCGGAATATGATGGTAAGCGAATCGTGATAAAAGGATGTAGTGATAAACCAGTGCCTGAATCAGCTTACATGTATTTAACAGCAGCCCTTCAACCATTTGCCCAATCTATTATGTATGGTGAACCTTGTAGTACAGTTCCCGTATTTAAAAGACCAAGAAAAATAGTTTAATCTATAGAAACGGTTCTGTTTTGAGTGTCAAGATTTACCGTTTGCTTATTTCCATTTATATCGAAAGTCATCTTGTTAATGTAATTCAAAATATCGTCAACAAATAAATTATTTGTTACTTGATATGAAGTAACAGGTAAATCATCCGTCTCTGCACTTAAATTGATTTGTAGCTCTTTTTGGTTCGATATAGAAGCTTCAATGATAAAATCTAAATTTTCGCCATTATTGATAGCTAATTCTAGATTTTCGTTGACATAGTTTCTAAAACAGAAACTAATTGCGACGCCACCATCGCAATTATTTTCGTCTGTTAAGATACTTTCAACTTCAGATAATTTAACGAGAAGTTCAATATGAACTTTTCCGTTTTTTTCCTGAACGCTAGCTTCAGATAGATTTTGGGCGGAAGCCCATAAACCTAAAAAGCTAAAAATGATTGTATAAAGGATATTCACTTGCAAAGTTAATTTTCACAAATATATTATATTATTTTATATATAAAAATATTTCTTATATGTTTTAATTCTATTTAAACCCACATTATTTAATTGAACTTCGTAATGCCTGTCCAACAATCAAAACTTTGGAAAACGAAAGACCTGCAATGCCAAAGAATAATACCTTACAATAGACTGTATAGTAAAT
>CAZSKA010000027.1:0-24945 GCA_964607315.1 uncultured Saprospiraceae bacterium
CTATTGATGGATTCTATCAACATCATCCAGACTATTTCCCTTATGTATTTTTAATTGAATAAAACACTTAATAAATTTAATGGCAACTGACTTAAAATACAATCTGAATGAAGATGCTAATAAATTAGCGATTTCAGAATTAAGATATAAACTTGATAAAATATATCTAGGAGGAGGAGAAAAAAAACTCCAAAAGCAAAGAGACAAAGGTAAACTTACTGCTAGAGAACGCATTAGTTATCTTGTTGATGACGAAGAAGATATACTTGAGATAGGAGCCTTTGCTGGTGATGGCATGTATAAAGAATATGGTGGTTGCCCTGCAGGTGGTGTTGTAATTGTTATGGCCAAAGTAAGTGGACGACAATGTTTAGTGGTTGCAAATGATGCTTCAGTAAAAGCAGGCGCTTGGTTTCCAATAACGGGCAAGAAAAATCTCAGAGCTCAAGAAATAGCCATGGAAAACAAATTACCTATTATTTACCTTGTCGATAGCGCTGGTGTGTTTTTGCCAATGCAAGATGAGATTTTTCCAGATAAAGAACATTTTGGACGGATCTTTAGAAACAATGCTGTAATGTCAAGCATGGGAATTATACAGATTTCAGCAATCATGGGCAGTTGTGTTGCTGGTGGTGCTTATCTTCCCATTATGAGTGATGAATCATTGATCGTTGATAAAACTGGATCAATCTTCCTAGCTGGCCCTTATCTTGTGAGAGCAGCAATTGGCGAAACTGTAGACAAAGAAACTTTAGGCGGTGCAACAACACAGTCTGAAATTTCAGGTGTTACAGATTATAAAATGAAAGATGACCAAAGCTGTTTGGATACTATTAAAGATCTAATGGACAAACTAGGGAATTTTGAAACTGCTGGTCTAAATAGAATAAAGTCTGTTGAACCGGAATACAATAGCGATAAAATCACAGGAATTTTACCTAAAGAAAGATCGAAGCCTTACGAAATGAGTGAGCTTTTGAAATGCATCGTTGATAAAGATTCTCTTACCTATTACAAAAAGGACTACGGAAAAACAATGATCACAGCATATGCGAGAATTGATGGTTGGTCTGTAGGAATTGTAGCAAATGATAGACAAGTTGTAAAATCTGCGAAAGGTGAAATGCAATTTGGTGGCGTTATATACAGTGATTCTGCAGATAAAGCTTCAAGGTTTATAATGAACTGCAATCAGAAAAAAATCCCTTTAGTCTTTTTACACGATGTGACTGGATTTATGGTGGGAACCAGAAGTGAACATGGAGGCATTATTAAAGATGGAGCAAAATTAGTTAATGCCGTTAGTAATTCAACCGTTCCTAAATTCACGATTGTTGTAGGCAATTCTTATGGTGCAGGAAACTATGCAATGTGTGGAAAAGCTTATGACCCTAGACTAATTCTAGCTTGGCCATCTGCAAAAATTGCAGTTATGGGTGGATCCCAAGCAGCTAAAGTTTTAGCTCAGATCCAAATTAGTTCTCTTAAAGCTAAAGGTGAAGAAGTAAGCGAAGAAGACCAGGAGAATTTAATAAAAACGATAGAAGATCGATATAACCATCAAACTACACCATATTATGCAGCCTCTAGGCTTTGGGTTGATGCAGTTATAGATCCTAGAGATACAAGAAATCATATTTCAAGGGGTATAGAAGCTGCAAACAATGCTCCAATAAAAAAATTCAACGTTGGTGTTATCCAAACATAGTAGTAGAGAAATCATTGTAAAAACAATGGCGGGAATGGAGGAAATTCTCGCTCAGGAGCTAAAGGGGCTCGGGGCCCAAAATATTCAAGTTCTTAACAGAGCAGTAAAGGCAGAAGCAAATAAGAAGACGATTTATCGAATCAACTTATCCTCTTATTTTGCTCTTCGTGTCCTTCTGCCTATTCGCCAAGACACCGTGCATAATGAAGATCAACTGTATTATTCGGTCAAGAGAATTAATTGGACAGAATTGATATCTCCAGATCAAACCATAGCTGTAAGATCTGCTGTAAAATCAGATTACTTTAGTAATTCTCATTATGTCGAATTAAAAACAAAAGATGCCATTGTCGATCAATTTACTGCTCGAATGGGAAAAAGACCTGATGTAGATCTTGAGGAACCAGACCTTTCTGTTAATATTCATATCTATAAAAATGCATTAACAATTTCTTTGGATTCATCCGGAGATTCGCTACATAAAAGAGGCTATAGGATTAGTGCTACTGTTGCTCCCATAAACGAGGTGCTTGCAGCTGGTTTAATTAAACTCTCTAATTGGAATTACTATGATAAATTCATAGATCCTATGTGTGGATCCGGCACCTTTTTAGCGGAAGCTATTATGCAAAAATTAAACATGCCTCCTCAACATATGAATCGTAACTTTTCCTTTAAAAAATGGCAGGATTACGATGAAAACTTATGGGAAGAAGTTGTAGGTGAAGCAATGGAGGCGCAAAGAACAGATGACAACTTCAAAGTCTATGGAACTGATCTTCATTCCAAAGCAATAGAAAGTGCAGAATACAATCTATCTGAAGCTGGAATTTTACAATATGCTGAGCTGGAAGTGAGAGACTTTCATTCTTATAATGAAACCAAAAATGCACATCTGATTTTTAATCCTCCATATGATTTAAGAATAGAATCTGACGATATCATAGAAGAATATAAAAAGATAGGTGACACCTTAAAGCAAAAGTTTATTTCTTCGCAAGCATGGATAATTTCTGGCAATATAGATGCTCTTAAAAGAGTCGGCTTACGACCAAGTAAGAAATTTAATATGATGAATGGACCAATTGAGTCAAAATTTCATAAATTTGAGATGTATGCGGGAAGTAAAAAGGCAAAATATAATAAATAGCTTCATTGGATGTTTACTAATCCTCTTTTCAGGGAACGTGTATTCCCAGTATACACCTGAACCTAAGATTGTAACGGACAGCACCAAGCTACAGATTTTATATGATTACAATAGAAGCTTAAAACCAAGCAGCATTACAGACCTCAGTGTCAATAGAAAAAACATGGCCATTTTTTGCAAATGGGAATTAGACATAGAAGATAGAAGTAAAGTTCCTATTAAATTCAGATTAGGTAGTCAATCTGTAGTAGATAGACTAGAACAAAAAGGCCCTACAACTACAAAAATAGATTAAATGAAAAATACATTATTCTTATTCGCGTTTGCGATTCTCGCTATGATGAGCTGTGAAGACCCTGTAGAAATTATTACTGGTTGTACTGATAGTGAAGCAGAAAATTTTAATCCTAATGCAACAGAATCAGACAATTCTTGTGTGTATGCAAGAGATGCATTCCTTGGCGCATTTACAGGTATTATTAATTGTGGTGTTCTAACTATGGAACCTAGTGATTTTACTTTATCTGTAACAGAAGGATTGGTAGGCAACAATGATGTTATAGTAGAAATAACTGAAACTCCTACCCCATTCCCTATTATTGATGGATTTGCAAGAAATGACTCCTTAATCATTCCTGAAAGTATGTATCAAATAGAAGTACTAGGCGAATTAAGAGATGTTACTATTACAGGCAATGCCGTTTTTGGAGCAAATGAAGATTCTATAGAAGGTGTTATTTCTGTAAGTACAGTCTTAAGTGGTGTTCCATTAACAGACAACTGCTTATTCAATGCTTCAAGATAGAATTTCCCTATTGTAGCTTTGTGATATCATCCACCCCAATATAGCGTTTTGAGGTGTACATTTCGGCATATTCCGCATGAATATGTCTTCCATATGTTTTTGCTTTTCCCGCTATAAAATCAAAGAAATCATGCGATGTAAGCGGTGTCTCTGGCTCATTACTATTTGGGTCATGCCATTGTGATGCAAAACATTTCAGACAATCTAATTTCCTAGAAAAATTTTTACTGATATCAACAACTAAATCTGGTTCCAGATTTCTATCCTGAATGTAATGATAAACAGCTGAAGGTCTCCACTTTTCTTGATTTTCACCATTCCATCTTGTCTCGTATTTTGTTAATCCCGCAAGAAAACAAGCTCTGCTAACTAACTCTGCTCCCCTGCCATGATCAGGATGTCTATCAGATTCGGAATTTGCTAAAACCACATCAGGTTTTGCATATCTTATCTGCTCTACTACTAATCTTAAGTTGTTATCATTAATCTCAAAAAAACCATCTTTCATGGAGAGGTTGTGTCTAAATATCGCTCCCATCAAATTTGCTGAATCTCTAGCTTCTTTTATCCTGAGTTCCGCGGAACCTCTAGTTCCCATTTCTCCTCTTGTCAAATCTACAAGTCCGAAGGTTTTACCATTATCACCAGCATTCATCAAGGTACCTGCACAACTGAGTTCTATATCGTCGGGATGCGCACCAAAAGCAAGAATATCAACTTTCATATTTAAACTTATCTAATGTGAAGCTATAATTTCATACATTTACTTCTAATATAAAAGTAACATAGACAATACTTCATTGTTTTACTAAATTAATTAAATTTTACAATTCACCTTCTTAAATAATAGAATATGCCTTTTCAAATTAGACTATGTTTATCAATAGTGTTTTTTTCTTTAGTTTTTGGGCTTCAAGCCCAAAGTAATTTGCCAGAAACAGGTAAAGCAATAGCCACTAAAGCAATACATTTAGGAAAGACTTCACCAGTGCGTGACCTAACACCAATCGGTCAAATAACTCCTGTACGAAAGGATAAGTGGAAAAAAGAAAATAAAGTTCCAAGAAACTTTATTGGAAGAGGTGTTGATAAAGTTGTGCACCCTGAGCTTGAGCATCAAGGACCTGACAAATTGAGACAAGGTATATTGGCAGGAACTAAATCTTCAACAGCTAATTTACTTGTAAATGTTGACGGTATAACTAACGGTTCTCCTAATGACCCATCAGGAGATATCGGTAGAGATTATTATATGTTAGGTATTAATGCAACTGAGATTGCTGTTTATGATAAAGCGGGTACATTTATCATGAGTTTTACTGCTAACACCCTATGGCAAGAAATTGGATTTAGCTCTGCAGGTGATCCTATCATATTATATGATCAAGTTGAAGATAGATGGATCATAACAGAATTTCCTCCGGGAAATCAATTATTAGTTGCTGTATCAGAAAACAGTGATCCATTAGGATCTTATGATGTTTATAACTTCCAAACTCCAAATTTCCCAGATTATCCAAAATATGGAATATGGAAAGATGTAATTACTGTTACAACTAATGAACAAGGAGGAGGAAATCTTACTACTTATATGATTAACAAAACGGAGCTTTACAAAGGCGAGGAAACGGTCAGTATCCAAAGAGTAAATCTGCCAGGTAACACTAATACAGAATCAGGATTTTTTGTTGCTACTCCAGTTGACTGGATGGGACAAACTGCACCTAAAACAAATCAACCTATTTTCTTGAATCTTGATGATTCTTCATGGGGTGGAGTTCCTGACGATCAAATAAGACTTACAACTTTTACTATAGATTGGGTAGATCCATCTAATACGACTTTCGAATCTATTGGCATTGTTACTTCACCTTTTGACAGTAATCCATGTTCAGTAGGTGGATTTGGTTTTTCTTGTATGCCTCAAGCTGGAAATGGAGGAGGCCTTGATGGTATTCCAGAAGTAATTATGAATCACGCTGTGTATAGAAACTTCAATACGCATGAATCAATCGTTATGAATTTCATTACGGATGTAACTGATGGAGAAAATTTATCAGGAATAAGATGGATAGAATTAAGACGTACTGATGCAGAATGGTCTATTTATCAAGAAGGTACTTATTCTCCTGATGATGGTCTTGATAGATATATGGGAGGTATTGCTATTGATGGTGCAGGAAATATAGGATTAGGATATAATGTTTCAAGTGAAGACGAATTTGTAGGTGTAAGATTTACTGGTAGAAAGCATGATGACCCATTAGGTGAAATGACTATCCCTGAGCAAATACTTGTAGAAGGAGAGAATACAATAAGCAGTAATGCTAGATTTGGAGATTATGCTCAGATGGGAGTAGATCCTATTAATGATAGAACTTTCTGGTATGTTACTGAATATGGAAAAGGTCCTGGCTCTTCATCTTCTACTCGTATTGCAGCTTTTGAAATAGAAAGAGATTCTATTGACATAGGTGCATATAGATTTAATGGTAGTTTAACGCAAGGATTTGATTTGGATGAAGAAATTAGTTTTCAAGTTCAAAATTTTGGTTTCACTGATGTAGCTTCTTTTACTGCAGGATATATTTTTGAGAACGGAGATCCTGTAATACAGACATTCGACGTAGATTTAGCAAGTGGGGAATCTGCAGTTATCACTTTTGATGAAACGGTAGACTTCTTATCAGGCGGTACATTTTCATTTGTAGGTTTTACTTCTTTAGAAAGCGATGAATTAATCGTCAATGATACATTCAAAGTTGATTTAACAAACATCATAGCAATAGATGCTGGAATAGTTGGCTTAGGTTTAGAAAGCAGTGTTTCATGTGATAGTACCGAAACACTATTAATTAATCTTAGTAATTTTGGTGGGGATACATTGACTTCTGCTGATCTAGAAATCAGTGTCAATGGAATAGTTCAACAAGAAGTAAATTGGAATGGCTCTCTTGCTTTCTGTGAAACGGAAACTATAGAGGTACTAATATCTGGATTTACTCCTGGAATGAATGATATTTCAGTTACTGTTTCTAATCCAAATGGCGAGATTGATCTGAACTCTGAGAATGATCAGTCAAGTACTTCTTTTGAATTCATCAATAATTCTGTTACACTTACTATAAATTTCGAACTGGACTTTTTCCCAGAAGAGACAACGTGGGAGGTACTAGATGAAAATGGTAATATTATTGCTGAAGGAGGTCCTTATCCTGGACAAGAAAGTGCAACAGAAACATTTTGTGCTGACCCTGAAGATTGCTACACTTTTGTGATATTCGATTCATTTGGTGATGGAATATTCCTTCCTGGAGGTTATGAAATAGTTGATGAAGCAGGATTAGTTCTTGCATCCATAATAAATAACAATTTTGGAGATGTTGAAATGAATGATTTCTGTGCAACTTTTACATGTATGTTAGAAGTAGATATCGCCGTAAGTCCTGCAAGTGAATCTGGTGGAACAATACTTCTTACACCTCTTAATGGAATCGGCCCATTCATGTATTCTATTGATGGCGGTGCTACTTTCCAAAGTGATCCACTATTCGAAAATGTTCCCGAGGGAGAATATGATATAGTTGTTATCGGTGAGGAAGATTGCAATTTTAATAGCTCAGTTACAGTTGAATCATGTTCATTAGATGTATTTATTGAATTTGAAAATGAAAGTGATACGAATAAAGGATCTATATTCATAAATGCATCAGGGGGAAATCCTCCTTATCAATATTCTGTAGATGGTGGTGAAAATTTCCAAACCAATCCTCTTTTCAATCTTTTAGATCAAGGTACTTATGATGTTGTTGTAAGAGATTCCGACGGATGTGAATTTACTATGACAATCGTGATAGATTTTGTAACAGCTACGGAAACTCACAAGGCTGGATATGTGATAAACGCAACACCTAACCCTACATCAGGATTATTTGTACTACAAATAAAAGGAGATATTCCTGCAGGCGAAAGACTTGCATTTAAAATTTATGACTCAGCTGGGCGTATGATTCGAGCTAATGATTTAGTAAGATATGGTGATGAATTTGTCACACAACTTAATCTTACTCATGAGCCATCTGGAACTTATTATATTCGAATAGAGAATAAAGACATCTCAGATTTAATTCGAATAATTAAAATATAAACGTGTCTGCACACTAAATTAACTCAGCTGCATATGAATCATCGTGATTTGTATGCAGCTTTTTTTATAATACATGCTTTATATAATAGAAAATTCATCAATTAAAAATTCTATTATATAAATGGGTTAAAACAAGATCAAGAATGTCTCAGACACATATATTAAACGGAGATGCTTTAAAGCATCAAATAGATCTTCAAGGTGAGATTATTGTCTTCAGAGAATGTATGATTAATGGCCCTTTAATAGGAAATTCTTTAAGTCAAATTTTAGCTAATCGAAAAGCTTATTTTAAGAAGTACTACCATGTAAGTGAAGAAGAATATACAAAAGCAAGTATTGATGAATTACGTAAGCTAGAACAAATCAAGGAAGCTAATAATGTATTTCTATGGTTTGAAGACGATCTCTTTTGTCAAATTCATCTATGGTGTTCCATGAATTTTATTAATGAGAACATCACATGCTATCTCGTAAGTCCTTTTAAAAAATCATGGAATGGCTTTGGCAAAATGAATAGCGATGAATTACAACAATGCTTTAAAGAACGCAAAGTATTAAACACAGAAAACAGACGAAACCTAAAGAAACTCTGGCAAGCTTTTCAGCACAATGACTGGGAGAAAATGAAAACTTTGGGGCAAACCCTAAAACATATTATTCATAACATAGAAGAAACTATAAAAGCGCATATCGACAGGTTCCCTGAAAACAACATACCTGGAAAACCAGAAAGGATTCTACTGGAAATTCTCTCGGAGGAAGAAAACCAAGATTTCAGCAAGATTTTTCAGAAATTCACTAAAAGAGCAAGAATCTATGGTTTTGGCGATGTACAAGTTAAATTACTGCTCGATAAGATTTAACCCACTTTATGCCATAGAAAATCTATACCGCCATAAAATACAAAGTTCTATTGCATAATATGGCTTCAAGAATCTTTGGGCTTAAGCCCAAAATAAGAAGCTTTGCTATACAATATCCATCTTTTTCATAAGAAAGGATGCATTCATATTCTGACAAATTCCCTGTTTAAGTTTGTAGTCGAAATACAATTGATCATTAACAATTTCAGCATCAAAATATTTATTATATACAGTAGAAATATCATCCGCAACTCTGCATAACGAAAGGTCATGCGTTGCTATTATTCCACAAGAAGGAGACTTACTAATTCTTCTTAAAAACTTTTCTGATCCCTCAGCTTTATCTTTACTATTTGTACCTTTTAGAATCTCATCTAATATTACAAAATAAGTGTCGCTTTCCAGCATGCCCATAACATATTTCAAGCGTTTTAATTCAGCAAAGAAATACGATTCATTTTCAGACAAAGAATCACTTGTACGCATACTACTTATCAACTTAATCGGCCTATACCCAAATGACTTAGCAATAATAGGAAGACCGGAATTTGCCATTATTATACTTAAACCTATCGTACGAAGAAAGGTGGATTTCCCTGCCATATTTGCACCTGTAATAATATTAAATTCCTCATTATCGATAGTGTAATTATTAGAAACTCTTTTATCTGCAGGAATTAATGGATGACCAAGTTCAGTGGCAAGTATCTGCTTATCATCAATCAAATCAGGAAAAATAGCTGTCTTATGATGATTAAAAGCGAAAATCCCAAGGCTTATATATTTGTCATAATCATGAAGTAGTGCAAACCAAGATTCTACATCATTCTTATTCTCTTTGACCCACATATCAATTTTACTACAAAGCCAAATATCTCTTAGAAAAAAACCATTCAAGAATATCGAACTCAATATGTTCGAGCGCTGATCAAGTCTATTTAATAGACGAGAAAAATGATTTATCCTAGAAGAAGGTTGATTTTTCTTTAAATTTTCATCTGATAATGAACAGCTAAATTCTTTGTTTTCTATCCTTTCTAGTAAGCGGGCATATTGCCTAAAAAGATGATAGGATTTTGCCATCCTACTAGAAGTCTCATTGATTGACTTTACTTTTATTGAGCTAATTCCTAAACCAATTAACAAGACTAATATCAATAGACTTTCTGGTATGATTCCAGCTGCATACAAGACCATTCCAGTTAATGAAATCACGGCCATTATTATTGGCAAAATCTTAAAAATACCATTTGAAATGTTTTTATAAGATGCTAACCATTCCAGTATTTCAACTTCTGAAACTTCTGTATTTATAGAATATGCTTCAGCCAAGAAGTGTTGCGACCAATCATTTTCTTTTGCTAATTGCTGGATAATCTCCTGTCTTTTCTCTATCTGATGTATGTCATTATCAGTAAGATGTAATCCAAGTTTTTCGCGCGCCTCACTCAAAACTGTACGATTGATAAATTGAAAAAAAGATCCTCTTCCGAAAATATCAATGTCAAGTGAAAAAGGATGATTCTCTGTTTTAAGATCATCTCCCGAATCAAAATCCATGAATTCGTGTTTCATGAATTTCAACTCTTTATCATTAATTTCGCTCATGGCTTTATTATGATCAAAGTCTGCCTTCAGATTTACCTGTCGTTTCACTAAAAAAAGAAATACTGCACCAAATAAGAAGAGTGATGTGAATATCAGAGGTACAGAAAATGATAGATAATATATCGCTATTCCTCCTGATACAAACACAAGCACTCTGAGAAGTGAGTTTACAAATATCTTCTGTTTAAGTTCGCTTGCCTTTTTTGCAAAAATGCTCTTCCTGTCGCTGTAATATTGATTTAAATCTACTTGTTGATCCTTCATTAGGACAAAGCTAGAATTATTATATTTTATTCTTACGTAAGTAGGCAGCTTTTATACGAAAACAAATATTTCCTATATTTGTACTGCAAAAATCCTATGCAAGCCATTTCCACTCATATTTCTCGTGCTCACATATCTAGACAATCCATAGAACGTCTGTATATTTCTATGAGACATCTATTTCTTCGAGGCCAATATAAACCCCTTGGAATGAGTGGAGCTGCTATGATTAGAGCTTTGTTAGCGCTTAATCCTGAAATTTATGGTCTTATCAATGATCCTGAAAAAGTAGAATTAGAAGGATTACTTTATATTTTTCAGCGCTTACCTCTTGGGATAGAACAATGTCGATACATTAATCTTATTACAAGAGAGGGTTATGAAGATTCAGGTTTTGATGCTTTAGTTCCTAGTAAGAGACGACGTAACTGCTATAGATTGGACAATGAGCAAATGATGATTGAGATGACAAGAGGCTTGAGTGATATTTTCGATTGTCTAACGCACCTGACTTTCATGTATATAGAAAGTGAAAAGATCCGAAATAATGCATTAGATTCCAAAAATAGAGAAACTAGAGCCTGGACAATGTTAGGCGAAATTGTGAAGAAGATTGAAGCAGGAGAGAAATTTGACGAACAAGTTGGATTCTCCTATTTATCTAGTCTTTTAGGGAGAACATATGATGATGTAAAAGAGGCATATTCAAAGTTTGAAGATGCTGAAAAGATCAATAGTCTTTTTTCTATAGTTTATTGGATGGGAGCTATAAGTATTCAAGAATATAAAGATGAAAAAGATAGAGAGATTACTTTTTCATCGAGTTTAAGAGAGCGAATAGGACATCATATGTATGGCGAGTCATGGGCAAATCAGATAAAGCAAAAGCTCAGTGAACTGAATTTATTCGATCGTCCTGTGCATATTATTTCTTCTAACTTACATAGTGTGATGAATTGCTTTTTTGCGAGTTCTGCCTTGCAAAAAACTCATGCGGACAAATCGATAGAAGAAATTGCTGAAGTACTAAGTGATGGTGCAAATAGTAATCTGAGAAAGAAGGTGAAAAAATATGCATTATCGCATGGAATGTATGAAATCCATGATAACTCTGGCACAAATATAAGTGTACAGTTATTTGATTTAGAGCAGGTTGACAAAAAGGATTTGAAAAATGTTTACTGCAACGAAGGCCCTCATAATGCAGTAATCGTTGTTATGGATTATGCGTTTGGCCAGCAAGCATATGAGACGATGGATGAGTTATTAAAGCCATTCGAAATAGGTGAGGAAAAGAGAAAACTTGATGTAAGATCAGTCAATATAATGGGTAAAGCTGGTATTTTGACAGGTGCTAAAGGAGATATTATGATTCCTAATGCACACATTTTTGAAGGTAGTGCGGACAATTATCCTTTCGAAAATGCTTTACAAGTAGATATGTTCAATGATGATGAAATCAAGGTGTATCAAGGACCGATGATTACGGTTTTAGGAACAAGTCTCCAAAATAAAAATATTCTTAGGTATTTCATGAAATCATCTTGGGGAGTTATTGGCTTAGAAATGGAAGGAGCACATTATCAAAAAGCTATCCAGTCAGCTAGTAAAATAAGGAATAGTGTTTCTCCTGATCTTGATATTAGATACGCTTATTATGCATCTGATAATCCGCTTGAATCTGGTGCTACATTAGCGTCGGGCAGTTTAGGATTAGACGGTGTGAAACCAACTTATCTTATTACAACACAGATTTTGAAAGGTATTTTGGGTTAAACCCAAAGATGTTTTACGTTTAATTAGACATTTGTTCACGTAGCTTAAGCAAAGAATTTACAGGTCCAACTTTATTTACCATTTCGTCTAACCACCCAGGCAAACCGGCGTTAGAATACAAATCATATGTCACTCTTGTATGATATTCGTTGATTTTTTCAAAGTTCCAAATGATTTTAAAATCATCTACTCTAACTAATTTAGACTCTATTGTTTTGTCCATATAATTCGTAGAAACTGTTCTAAAATAATCAGCTGTTTTATCGCCTATCTTTTCTTTTTGAACTAGTGCATAGCGATCAGTCATAGGAAAAGGTACATCTGTCTCTGTATAATAGTATGTGTATTGTTCGGTCTCCTGATACAATTCTGTCTTTTGACAAGCATATACCCAATTAGTTAACATATACACATTTGAAGTATAATCGATTACTTCCTCCATAGGGGCGTAAATCTCAGTACTGAATCGCAACCATTTCTTTCCTTGTTCATCTACCCTATTGTAAATTTGAATTTCATTTTTTGCTTCCACAAAATTCCAATTATCAGGATTCGTAGAAAATGAAAATAACAGGCTTACTGCTACACTAATGTATAAAAGTTGAATATTCATTTTACCCTTTTTTAACTAAGACTCAAGAATGATAAAAAAAGTTACTTAGTAAACTCAAAATTGATTTTCCATTAATGTTAATTTCCGTTAAAATAACGCATGAAATTGACGTATAATTGTGCGTAATTATGAGTTAAATGTCTCAATATTACATAAAATAATTAATAAACAACGTTTTACATGTTATAATTTTATTTAATATGATTATTATTCCTGATACTATAGAAGCTTTAATTTTCGATTTAGACGGCACATTAGCTGATACAATGCCTTTACATTTAGCATCATGGGTAAAAGTAGGTGAAACTTTTAATGTAGACATTACAGAAGAATTAATAGAAAAGAATAGTGGTACGCCGACTATTCAGCTGGTAGAGAAATTCAATAGTGAATTTTCATGGGACCTTAATCCGGCGAAAGTAAGAGTTGAAAAACAAAAAATATTTGATGAGCTCAAGAAGAAACAAGGAAAAATAAAGCCTTTAACAAAAATCTATGAAGTAGCTAAACGCATGAAAGGAAAAATGCCAATGAGTGTTGGAACTGGATCTTCAAGGCATAATGCAGAAAACAGTCTTTCTGACTTGGGCATGTCAGACTGGTGGGTAACAGTAATTACAGGTACAGATGGTGTAAAAGGAAAACCATCACCAGATATATTTTTAGCATGCGCCGAAGCGATGAATACTCCACCTGAAAAATGTTTGGTATTTGAGGATGGGACTGCTGGAATAAAAGCAGCAATTGCCGCTGGTATGTCTTATATTAATGTTAATTTATTATAGATATCTGTTATACCACTTGTACTAATTATTTTTAAAATTATTTCATACACTTGAACAAATAAAGAGAAATCTATAATTTAGTGTGTCGTAAAAAATCAAATTTTATTTTATGAAACAAATTATCACTTTATTAATTTTTATTCTGGCATTTACTATTAACAGTTATGCAGTAACTTCTACTGTAAATTCTAACAGTAATGAAGCAATCACTTTATCTAAAAAGTCTAATACTACGTTTCTTTCTAAAGCAAGAGTATTTGTAAATAGAACTATCATAAAAGCTAAGAAGCTAATAGCTGAAGATGATGAAACACTTCTCATTATTTTAGGTATTGTAATTCCACCTCTTGCCCTTTATTTATATGAAGGAAAAGTATGGACGAATAGAGTAACTTTAAATTTAGTGATTTGGGTTTTAACCTGGTGGTTTTTTGGTTTAGCAGGTATTATTCATGCTCTACATATAATTTTAAATAAAAAATAAATTTTCATAAAAAGCAGAATCGTATGATTCTGTTTTTTTTAGCTTCAACCTTATGAATATAAAATTAACAAGTACAGCAGGTGACCTTGGATATCAGGGTGAAAGTAATAAAGGATTTCATCAAAACTTTTCAGGCACTGGAGAAGCTTGCTCTCCTATGGAAAGCCTTTTAATGGCAGCTGCAGCATGTAGCTCTATTGATATAGAAATAATTCTCAAAAAAATGCGCCAAGAACTGACTTCTTTAGAAGTAGATGTTCAGGCTGAAAGACGCGAGGACATAAGTCCTGCAAAATTCACAAGCATCCACTTAGACTATACTTTACATGGTAACATTAAAAATGAAAAAGCCGAGAAAGCTGTAGATATGAGTTTAGAAAAGATGTGCTCAGTAACACACTCTTTGGACCCATCCATAAAAATCACATCTAGTTTTAAAGTTGTAAGCTAACACTATTTTATAACTGATTAAGAAACTTTACCATTTTTTCAACCGCTTTTGCTCGGTGAGAAAATTGATTCTTAACTTCCGTACCTAATTCTGCAAATGATTCAGTATAGCCTTCTGGAATGAATATCGGATCATAACCAAATCCTCCATCGCCTTTTTTCTCCTTACCGATTCTTCCTTTTACTATACCTTCGAAAAAATATGTTTCGCCCTCTAAATTCAAAGAAATAACTGAACGAAACTGTGCTTGTCTATTCATCTCGCCTTCTAATTCTTCAAGTACTTTAGACATATTATCATCATCATTCCTTTGAGGTCCTGCATATCTTGCTGTATATATTCCGGGTTTTAGGCCCAAAGCTTCAATTTCTAAACCACTGTCCTCTCCTATAGCTGACAACTGTAACTTCTCAAATAGGAAATCCGATTTGATCTTAGCATTATCATGCATAGTATTTCCATCCTCCACTATATCTTCCGATATTCTATACTCTTTCATAGCTTTCGCAATAAAATGAGTAGGTTCTAGCATCATATTAACCTCTTCTAATTTATGCAGATTACCAGTAGCAAAGACTAAAGTTTGTTTATTCATTAATATTCATTTCTTTTAGAACAGCCCATAGTTGTTTCTTGTAATTTACATTCTTCTGCAAATCTGTCAAAGTGTGTGAAAACAAAATGTGTAAATGATCAATTTGCATCCATTTATATGGCAGAGTTCTAGTTTGTATGCCAAGTCTCTTAGCATTTAATCCAAAAGCAAAAAAATATTGATTACTCTGCGGATTAAGTTCATCTGAAACATAAGCATCTTGATGTGCCTCCAACAACAATAAGTTAGTGTCAGTTTCTAGATTAATCTTTACTGCTGACATGATTTTCTTCAATAGATTTTCATTTTCTAAATTCCACTCTTCTTTCTTAATAAAAAGAAAAACCTTAGCATCTTTATTCATATACTTTCTATAAATTCCATGTGAATTATCAGTGTAAATAGGTATAGAAAAGTAATTTGACTCCAAAATAAAAGATTGTTAATGAATGAATTTGTAAATGCTAATTTGAATTTTACAACAATATTCAATAAAATTTAGTTTTAATTTTATTAATACTATTTTTGTGTAAAAATACTAAATATGTCAGGGAATATAAGCATTCATAAATCACAAAACAGCAATTTAAGCTCTGTGGATTTTAATAATATACCTTTTGGAAAGGTATTTTCAGATCACATGTTCATGGCTGATTATATTGATGGTAAGTGGACAAATTTTATTATTTCAAAGCTTGCACCCTTCGAAGTTCATCCAGGTAATTTAGCATGGCATTATGGTCAAGCTATTTTTGAAGGGATGAAGGCAACTGCAAAGCCTGATGGCACTCCACTTCTCCTTAGGCCCGAACAACATATTAAAAGATTAAATAGATCAGCGGAGAGAATGAGTATGCCTTCTTTTCCTGAAGATCTTTTTGTTGAAGCAATTAAAGAATTAGTAAGTTTAGATAGAGATTGGATTCCTAAAAAGAAAGGATCTGCTCTTTATATTAGACCATTGATGATTGCAATGGATGAGGCTTTAGGTGTAAGAGCAAGTGAAACGTACAAATTAATCATTTTCACTCTTCCTGTAGGTCCATATTATACAAAGTCAGTTTCTCTATTGGCTGAAAATCAATATGTTCGTGCTGCTGAAGGTGGTGTTGGAGAAGCAAAAACTGCTGGAAACTATGCAGCTTCTTTACTACCTGCAAGAATTGCAAAAGAAAAAGGGTATGACCAAATTATGTGGATGGACGCTAAAGAGTTCAAATATGTCCAAGAAGTTGGAACAATGAATATCTTTTTTGTTATAGACAATAAAGTCTACACTCCAAAAGCTGGAGGTACCATTCTTCGAGGAATTACACGAGACTGCGTAATTACTATTTTGAAAGACGAAGGACATGAAGTGATAGAAGGTGAATTGCCTATTGACTTTATAGTAGAAGCAGCAAATAATGGAACTTTACAAGAGATTTTCGGAACAGGTACTGCTGCTGTAATCTCTAATGTTTATAAGTTTGGGTATAATGGTAAAGATTATCATGTAGACGTAGATTCTTATAAGATTTCTCCATTTTTAAAGACATATATTGAATCTCTAAGAGCAGGTGAAAAAGAAGACAAGTTTGGATGGCTGCATGAACTTGCAGCTATAGAAGCCTAATAATCAAGAGATTTTAAAACATTTATCGTTAAAAAAGGAGATGCTAATTATCATCTCCTTTTTTTCATACTGCTAATTATCAAGCACTTACATACATAAAATAAAAAATTAACGTTTTTCATATTAAAATTAATTATAATATATAATAAGTTCATTAACTTTGTACTCTTGTTATATAAACATTTACCTTGTTATACTTCCTCTGAGATAATAATTGTTGTATAGTATATACTGAACAGTAAGCAGTATATATCCCAAATATACTTTCAACATCAACGTAAATTAAGCTTTCCCAAAAAAGCTCAAATACATAGATAGTTATGGTAACTCAGAACCGATTTTTCCTGACCAAAGCAATTGCTTTATTCCTTTTCTTCTTTATTCTGTATCCTTCTTACAGTCAATTAGTCATTTCTGAAATTTCTCCTAATGCACAAGTAGAATCACTTGAACAATATGGTGGCGGTGAATGGTTTGAGATCTGTAATATAGGTCAAAATGATATTGATGTAAGTGGATTTACTGTAGGACATTATGAAGATGCTTCTTTTGGCCAATCTGACTTTTACCTTGGTGCAAATAATGATAATTGTGATTGTGGAGGTTCTTATGGTGTTTTAAAATTTGCTGGCAGCAATGGATCTGGTGATGTTACTCTACCCTCCTCTGAATGTATTGTTATATCAGGAATGGATGTAGACTGTGCAGACGCATTCTATTGTATTAATGCAAGAGATCTTATGATAAATGGGCCTACCGGAATAGTTGTTGAATATAATTCATCAAGAACTGATTTCCCTGGAACAGGCAATGGAAATGGAAGAGGTGCTTTAGAAGGTCATTTCTGGAGACAAAAAAACTATGAATGTAATGCATATTTCCTTTGGAATGCAAATGATGAAATCATAGATGCTGTAAATTTCAATTGCCTTCCGCAAACAGGTCCTGACATCAATGCAGATCCTATGTCTGGTGGATTTCACTATCCAAATGGAAATGGCGGCTATTATACTTATCCTCCTGCATTCCCTACCCCACCTGCTAATGGACCATTTCCAGTAGGTATAGAAATAACAAATGACAACTTTACTTGGATTGGAGAAAGTATAGAAGAAGGTTTAACATTTCAACGTTGTTCTAATGATCCAACATATGTGTTTCCGCCTATGAGATTTGATGAAAATGGGAATATGATAGGAAATTATCATGAACCATCATGTGGGCTTCTAAACGATAATTGCTGCAGTAATTGCGATAATAATTCATTCTTCACTGGAATTCAATTACCAGAATGTACTAATGGTTCAACTACTGGCCTTATCATTGAAGAAAGTGAAGACCTGGCTGAACAAGAAGTGCTTACATCAACCCTTCCTACCTGTAATGGAGAAGAAGCTAGACTTCGTTCTAATTATGACGAAAACATCATTACTTTTTGTACCGCATTATCTACTCCTTCTGTATTCAGCAAATCGTATATCGGTTTTGTTAATTCGCTAGATAAAACAATAAATACAGGTGATTGCATTGAATTTCTTAAGGCTGAAATTTATAATTCTGACGATTGTAACAAAATAGGCACAAATGATATAATTAACTCCAATGGCAGGCCTATCTTCAGTCTAGACCCAAATACGAATTATACTATTTGTTTCAACTATAGTATATCTGATTGTACGTACAAAAATAGAACTTACTGGGATAATCCATGCTTTTCTCCTTTCTTCTGTCAGATGGACGTAGTTTGTCCACCGACTATCCAAGACACAGTTAATTGCTTAGCTGATGTTCCTACTGGAATTACTGATACTATGCTTTTCAGAACTGAATTAGGTGGAGAAATTTTAGGCTCTTGCAATGAAATAACAATAAGCTCCCAAGATTCTTTAGGCGCAGTTTCAGGTCCTAAGAATGAAAGAATACTCTTTAGAACATATACTCTGACAGATGGACTTATTTTCACTTCTTGTAGGGTAGAATACTACATAATTAATATGGAGGATCCTTTTTTAGCTCTTTCAACAGATACTTTATTCTTAGATGCAAATGGCATGTTAACTATTGAACCTTCTATGGTAATTGATACGAGCTACGATTTCTGCGGTGATCCAGTAGATACTAGCATTGTAGACCCATCAATGATAGATGGTTCTAATCTAGGGGAACTTGAACTTATGGTTACAGTTATAGATAGTGCAAGTAATTCTACTACTTTACCTATTATAGTCTATATATCAGACAACACGCCACCCGTCATCACTTGTCCTAATGACACCATCATCAATGTTGAAGCTTGTATTTGCGAAGCAATTGTTGAATTCGATGATCCCTTTATTTTTGATGAAAATGGTGACATTGTACAATTAATAAGACTAGACTCAACAGGACTTAATTCAGGTGATTATTTCCCTGCTGGAACAACAACGATCACTTACCAAGCAGAGGACGAAAGCGGAAATATATCTATCTGTTCTTTTGATATAACAATTATTTCTGGTGACCCAGGTCCCATTGTAGTTAGAGATACCTTACATTTCTCTCTTTCTGATAATTGTGATGGATTTCCAACAGCAGCAATGTTTATATTAGACACACCAGCTTGTGAGGAAGAATCTTATGAATTGACTATTTTTGACGAACAAGGAAATAGTATTGATGAAGATTCCTTACGAAACTACGTCAATCAATTGCTTGATGTAGAAATATCCTATGCATGTTTTGACAATTCTGCAAGCTCTAATGTTCTGATTGAAGATAAGTTTGCTCCTCAAATCACATGTACGAGCGACACCATTGATTGTAATGATCTTCCCATGTTTGATGATCCATTTGTATTCGACAATTGTGATCAAGAACCTTCTTTAGTTTTATTAAATGAAACCTTAGAAAATGTAGCATGTACAGATCCACTTCTATCGAGAATCATTAGAAGAACTTATACTTCTATTGATCAAAATGGTTTAAGATCAGACACTTGTTTCCAAACTCTATCTATAAGAAAATTCGACCTCAACACAGTGACGTTTGATGCTGTAGATACATTAATTTATTGTGGAAACAATACTGTATTGGATGAATTTGGGAATCCATCTCCAGTGGTTTCTGGAAGTCCAATGGCTGGAGGCTTATCTTTATATCCAGATCAAAATGCATTTTGCGGAGTGACATCGAACTACGATGATGTTTCGGTTGTAGGCAATTCATGCGGAACAACCATCGTAAGAGTATGGACCGTATTTTACTGGGATTGTTTCCAAGATGGCATGAGACAATTCTTTCAAGAAATAAATGTGGTTGACACTGTAGGACCTGCATTTACATGTCCTCAAGATTTGACATTAAACACCGCGCCTTTTGGTTGTGAAGCGATATTAGATTTACCATTACCGATGGCAAACGACCTATGTAATAATGGCTATAGCTTCAACATCACTTATCCAGATGGATTCGTATCAGATATCACTGAGATAACAAGAACATTAGGACTAGGTGAACATGAAATCATATTAGAAGCAGTTGATGATTGCGGGCAAGTGTCTACTTGTAGTTTTATGGTAACTGTGCTTGATGATTTGAATCCTATTGCTATCGTAACTAATGGTTTAACTGTAGCACTTACATCAAATGAACAGACTATTTCAGCAAATCAATTAGACAATGGCAGTTTCGATTCTTGTGGACCTGTAGAATTAAGTATTGCGAGAATGGAAGATGCTTGTGGAGGAATCGCAGATGATTTTCAAAATGAAATTACCGTTTGCTGTGAAGACATAGGTAGTCCAGTGATGGTGCAGTTCTTAGTAACTGATCAAAGTGGGAATACTGGATTTGCTATGGTTGCAGTAAATGTAGAAGATAATACCGCTCCTCTTTTAGTAGAAACGCTCCCAGATATAACATTGAATTGTGATTTCCCTTTTGTTTCTGGGAATACCACTGCATTCGGAACTTTCACAAATCCAGATGAAAGAGATACATTATTACAAGACTATCCTACTGCAATATTTAACGGAATAAATCTTGATGGAGTGATAACTGATATGTGTGATACACTTGTAATAGAGGAAAGTATTGTAGAAAACTACAATGCTAGTTGTGGAACTGGTTCTATAACAAGAAACTTCATCATTAGTGATCTTGCTGGTAATTCTATCACAAGTAGTCAGAACATCACATTCATTGATATGTCACCACTTACAACTAACGATATTGATTGGCCAGATGATTTAACGATAATCAATGAATCTTGCGATCCATCTGATTATGAACCAAATACTTTAGATACACCTTTTAGCTTTCCTACTATCACAGATCCAGGATGTTCAGATGTAGCTTTCGACAATTTAGACAATGTAGATTTCGGTCCATTTGATGGAGATACTTTATTCATCATAAACAGACAATGGACTGGTGCTGACTGGTGTCAAAACATAAACGGAATATTTGTCACATTTGATAGCACTCAACTAATAACCGTTCTTGAAACACGAGAACCAACTATAGTAGGTGGATGTACTGAAATTATAGAGTGCAATACCAGTCCAACATGTGAAGATTTCATCATAAATAGTTCTATTAATGGCATGGATATTTGCACACCTGATAGTTTACTAATTTTCACTTACAGCGTGGATTTTGACATCGATGGTACAATAGATGCAACAGGAAACACTAATTCACTAAGTCTCCCCTTCCCTATTGGAGAACACATCATCAACTGGACGTTAACCGATCTACAAGGAGATACAGACATGTGTACACAATCAGTAATAATCATGAGCTGTCAATTCCCTAGTCCAAAGTGTTTGGAAGGTGAAATATTCGAATTAGAAGCTGTGGATACCGATAATGACGGAATCAATGATGACGAGCAAGTAATATTAAAACCTGAAGATATAGATGCTGGTTCATCTTCTGCATGTGGCGGACTTATAATGTTATCTTTTAGTCCGGATGTGAATGACACCACTAGAGTTTACAATTGTGATAGCATTGGTAATCGAATTGTTCGTTTATATGTTCTTGATGAAAATGGCAATCAAGATTTTTGCGAAACATTAATTAGCATAGAGGATAATAATTCAGATGACATATGTGCACCACCTGTGCCTATTGCTTTACAAATTCATGGTAACATTACCAACGAATTAGGAAACGCTGTTGATGATGTAACGGTATGGTTAGAAGGAGCAAACATGGCCACATCTACTTATGATGGTCATTATCAATTCCCAGACATGGAAGGAGATCAATCCTACACCCTTATTCCAGAATATGAAACATTCCCACTTGATGGGATTTCGACTATAGATATCATTATGATTCGCAAGCACATTTTGGGGCTTGACCCCCTTGATTCGCCATATAAAATATTAGCAGCAGATGTTGATAATTCTGGCAGCATAAATGGCCTAGACCTTATTGCTTTACGTAAATTGATACTGGGCAAAACCTTAGACTTCCAAGAGAAAAACAGTTGGGAATTTGTTCCTGCTGACACGGATTTCATTGATCCCCAAAATCCATGGTTGAATATATTGGATGAAGTTGTTTTACACGAAGCAGAAGGAGAACAAGAGATAAATTATTTTGCTTTAAAAACAGGTGATATGAATTATTCATCATCTGCATTTAACCATAGTGAAATCATTACACGTAGTAGCACGAAATTCAATTATGAAGTTATAAGTGCAGGCGAAGAATTAGTTATAGGAGTCAAGCTCCAAAGCGAAAAGGATATATCAGGTTTTCAGTTTAGCTTTAACTTCAACCGTGACTTATTTGCTTTCACAGAGGTTGTTGATGGGAACCTGAAAATGGGACCTTCTAACACGAATGACCAATATGCTCATTTAGGTGTAGTAGATGTTAGTTGGGACATAAGTCAAGCGAATAATACGGATGATAACTATAGTTTCTATTTGGTGTTCGAACAAAAGGAAGAACAATTAGAAAATTTCTTTGAGCTTAGTACTTTCAGTGAAGGCTTAACTCCTCAAGTATATTTCAAGAATGGAGGAATTTCGAGTTTAACTTTCCAAAAAGTGAATGAAGCATCATCAACTGCTACGCTTTATCAAAACGAACCAAATCCATGGGAAAGTCAAACAAAAATTGCTTTTGACTTACCTGTAGAGCAATATATAGAGCTAAAAATTTATGATATATCAGGAAAACAATATTATCAAAAAAATGGTGTTTATCAGGCTGGTAGAAATGAAATCATTCTAGATAAATCGACATTTAGGAATGCAGGCATATACTACTACTCATTGTTTACGAATAGTGCACAGTACACCAAAAAAATGATATTGATAGAATAAAGTAAGGGTGAGAATCAATTGATTAGGCGAGGGGATTTTGGGTATTATCCTCTCGCCTTTTTTTTAGCTCTATGTACGTGTACAGCTTGTGTAATTGAAAGTAAAACATAGAAGGATTTTCCGAATGTAAAGACTTCTCTATTTTTTTCTTTAGGCTGGGGCCCAAAGTTTCTATTAATCCTATCAAACGAAATTCGTTTAAGCGATCATAGAACTTGACAAGCCTAGTTTTAACGCCATTATCAATCAAAAAAGGAATGTTATCTATTGCTGTTTTGGTTTTATCAAGGAATACCTTTGTTTTTTCCAAGCCAGCGTGTTCTATAGGATTATCTATATGTTTGATTTTTATTTCTTTTTCCTCAAGTTTCAGAGCGAGTAAGGTGTCTTCATAACCATAAGTGGTTAATCCTTCATCAAACTTACATTCAAGGAATAAATCTCTATGAATCATAAAGTTATTAGACCGGAAACTTAGGTAAGGATTCTTCTTGCGTTTTTGAGGCTTTTGAGCCTCAACTTTTCGCCCATAAGTCCAATGTAAAATATGACTTTTACCTGGCTTACGCTTCTTATAAGATGTGCCTCCATAAACTACTTCAGCCTGCCCTATCTCCTGAATATACTTTTGGACGTAAGTCTTCCGTCGAATATACTGATCACAGTCCATAAAAAGTACGTGTTCAAATCTAGAATTCTTAGCAAGCCAATTCCTAATTTTTGAACGACCAAGATTTCTGGAAAGCTCAAGATATGCAATACCAGGTTTTGAGGCTAACTCTCTATTTTTCTCTCTGTACTTATCTTTTGACAAATCATCATAAACTAATATCTCGAATTCAATATTCAATTTCCTGCATTGATCAAACAATTCGTTAACCAATGTACGCACATCTCTATTATATACAGGAACAAGAAGAGAAATCAAATTAATTAGTTTTAGTGAATTATCTCAAGCTAAAGCTATACATTTTTTTGAGAGTTCTAGGGCTTACTCCCAAAAGGAATGCCATAAAGACCACAAAATTTACCAAATTCACCCGTAAATAGGAGTTCTTGGAGTATTTGCGACTACTAACAATTGCTGGATCTTGGATAATGATGAAAGGAATATTTGCTTTTCTAATATTGCGAATCATTTCGAAATCTTCCATGATAACATAGGATTCATCATATCCACCTAGTTGATCAAACACCTCTCTTGTCATAAATTGACATTGATCACCACCTCCAGCAAACAATCCCTTTTTGCGCGTATACTTTGCATTGATTGACAACCATTTAGTAGTAGGATCAAATTCGTAGGCGAAAAATCCAGCTTTGAAACCTTTTTCTATATGTTCTAAGATTTGTTGCTCGAAAGAAGCTGGAGGTAATACATCAGCATGAAGAAACATTAAAACAGACGAATTTGATAAAGCCGCACCAGTATTCATTTGTTTCGCTCTTCCTGCAACTTGAACTTTTTGATACATTACACCATTCGCTTCACATACCTTTTTTGCATTATCAGAGCTATGTTTACAATCTACAACAATGATCTCTGCATGACTGCTATACTTCTTCAAATGTGGTATCAAGGTCTTTAACCTCTTTTCCTCATTCAATACAGGAATTATAATACTTAAAGCTAGCATTTAAATGAAAGTGAATTTTGCACTAAATATAGAAGTAGCAGATGAAATATTTTATTTTTTTTAATAAAACTTTAGTATTTTGTCAAACAACCATTAGTACTTTTAAGTATTATAG